>JASLJB010000226.1 GCA_030152605.1 Acinetobacter sp.
AGGAATGCCGATATAGGCAAATACGGTGACGAAAGGACTGTTACTGACTTCTTCGCTATTGAGGCCTGTGGCTTGATACGGCAGCAATGCACTGATGACAATGATGGTACCGACAAAGAAGATCAACAGGCGCCAAATCGCCGCATTGATGGCTTTAGGGACGTTCTTGGCTGGGTCTTGGGTTTCACCCGCAGCCACACCGATCAACTCGGTGCCAGAGAAGGCAAAGTTGACGATCAGCATGGTGGCAAAGATGGGGAAGATGCCTTGTGGGAACCAGCCTTGTGCCGTCAGATTGCTAAACAAAGGCGCAGTTTCATTGCCTTCAAATGACAGCACTCCGAAGATGGCCAGTAAGCCCAACAGGATGAAGCTGATTACGGTGACCACTTTGACCAAGGACAGCCAGAACTCGGACTCGGCAAACATACGGGTCGAGCTGATATTCAGCCCAAGTACAATCATGGCGAAGACGATGGTCCAGAGCCAGACCGAGATATGCGGAAACCATTCCTGCATCAGCATCGCAGCTGCGGTAAATTCGGTGCCTAAAGTGGCGGTCCAGGTGAGCCAGTACAGCCATGTGATCATATAGCCCGTGCCGGGACCAATGAACTGGTGTGCGTAGCTCCCGAAGGAACCCGATACCGGCATATGGACTGCAAGTTCACCGAGACAGAGCATGACCATATAGGCAATTAGGCCGCCTAAGATATAGGCCAGAATCGCGCCGATTGGACCGGTTTGAGCAATCACTTCGCCAGAGCCTAAAAATAGTCCTGTACCAATAGCGCCGCCCAAAGACAACATCACCAAATGGCGGGTGGTCATGGCACGTTTTAAATGAGGTTGATGCCCAGTAGATGGAGCGTCAGGTTGTGGATCAAGAGAAGACATGAGGGTTGGGCTATCTTGACGAATATGAAGCCGCTTATTGTAGTGAAATGCAGAGATTCTGCAAATATTGAATGTAGATGAAAGGTAATAACAAACAAGAGATGGCGACCCTACGGGGATTCGAACCCCGGTTGCCGCCGTGAAAGGGCAGTGTCCTAGGCCTCTAGACGATAGGGTCGTGTAGAAGTGCCGCCATAGTAGTGAGCTTTGGCTGAAATGTCAAAGAGAAAAATAGCCAAATGTCGTTTTTTCAAACTGTTGTTTAAAATATGGGATTCATTTTTAAATTAATAATCCACATCGATCAAAAATACAGCCTTCAAGCACACTGTGCTGTTTACGGGTGGCTATTGTCTAAACAAACATGGGCGGACTGGGCTGCCAAATCCATGGTCGGTATGCGCTAGATGGCGACTAAAGTGTGGCTGTATTTGAGCTGCTGTCGCCGACTGCGATAAATTTATACAAGAATGAAGTGATTCACTTGAACAAATTTACCGCAGAAGGGGAACAAATAACGACACAAAGCCGTTCAGCACTGCAAAAAATCAACATTCTTATATGACAGTTGAATGCTTAAATGTTGCTTTAATGATCGTTCGGTCGGTGGTACAAGGCGTAGTAGCTGACATAACACGCCGCCATAAAGATGAGACAGCCGATAAATCCGGATAACATTTCCGGATCAGCCGCCATACTCAGGGCAGTGATACCACAGCAGACAAAGCCCGCGATCGGCACAAAGGGATACCACGGGGTTTTAAATTTTAGGTCACTTCGGGTATAGCCTTCCCGCAACCACTGACGGCGAAAGTTAAACTGACTCCAGCAGATGCTCATCCAGACGATGACCATGGTAAATGCGGCCACACCGAGTAGGTTTTTAAAGATCACATCGGCTTCAAAGTACTCAGACAGCAGGCCGGGTAGACCACCAATCATGGTGACTAAGATCGCAATCACCGGAGTGCCGGACGCACTGAGTTTAGAGAAGATTTTCGGCAGTTGTTTTTGGATCGACAGCGCCCACATCATTCTCGACGCCGCATAGAGACCTGAGTTCGCGGTAGATAGCAATGCGGTGATGATCACAAAACGCATGATGTCTTCGGCATAGGGAATGCCGATAAAGTTAAATACCGTCACAAAGGGACTGCTGCTGAGGCCTTCGCCATGACCGCCACTGAGACCGGCATCTTGGTAGGGCAATAACGCACTGATGACGATGATGGTGCCGACAAAGAAAATCATCAAACGCCATACCGCAGCATGAATCGCTTTGGGGACATTCTTTTCAGGATTTTCAGTTTCGCCGGCGGCGATTCCGATCATCTCGGTGCCATTAAAGGCAAAGTTGACGATCAACATGGTGGCAAAGATCGGGAACAGACCGTTGGGAAACCAGCCATGTGCGGTGAGGTTGCTAAACAAGGGCGCGGAAGTGTGACCTTCAAAGGAGATTAGTCCGAAGATCGCAGCCAAACCCAAGATAATAAACATGATCACCGTCGCGACTTTGATCATGGACAGCCAAAACTCAGATTCGGCAAAGACTCGGGTCGAGCTTAAATTGGAGATCAGTACGGCACTGATAAAGATCAAGGTCCAGATCCACACCGATACGCTAGGAAACCATTCCTGCATCAGCAAGGCAGCAGCAGTAAATTCGGTGCCCAAGGTGGCCGACCAACCTAGCCAATACATCCATGACACCATATAGCCGGTGCCGGGACCAATGTTTTTACTGGCAAATGCACCAAAGGAACCGGTGACAGGCTGATTCACCGCCAGTTCACCTAAACACAGCATCACCATATAGGCGATTAAGCCACCGATGATATAGGCGAAGACCGCGCCGATTGGGCCGGCTTGAGCGATCACCTGACCTGAACCTAAAAATAATCCAGTTCCGATGGCACCGCCCAAGGATAGCATCACCAAATGACGTTTGGTCATTGAGCGTTTTAGGGTCATTGGGGGTTGGATGGAACTGTGGGGAGGGGTATGTTCTGATTGAGATGACATAACGATGGGTCAAAAAATAAATCCCGCTCAGTGTAATAGAAAGTCTGAATTTACACAAAGTTACACGATTAGATTTTAGTGGTAGGTGCTGAGGCTTGATCGTTTGCAATGCCGTGGTTTTAGTTTTGAATGTGGCGGGTGTTTCAGCGAGTGTTTCAAGCGAGAGGTGATTTGGAATGAATGACTTACATTGGCTATTGGCATGTATGTCAAATCGCGAAAAGCATTCATCAAATCAGAATATGGCGACCCTACGGGGATTCGAACCCCGGTTGCCGCCGTGAAAGGGCAGTGTCCTAGGCCTCTAGACGATAGGGTCGTTTCAGAGGTGGACGTATCTTAAGGATCTACCGGGAGTGTGTCAAGTAGGTTGGGTGCGAGTTTGTTCAAAATATAGCAAAACAGTTCAGCGGTCTTCTGTGTGTCATACAGCGCTGAATGGGCTTCTTTGCCATCAAACTCGATTCCGGCTTGGATACAGGACTTGGCCAGTACGGTTTGACCGAACATCACCGCACTCAAGGTCACGGTGTCAAACACAGAGAAACTATGAAATGGGTTTTGGTTTTTAGACCCCGTGCGCGCGATTGCTGCGCGGAGGAAGCCCAAGTCAAAGTGTGCATTGTGTCCAACCAAGACCGCATGGGTACATTGTTGTTGCTTACGTACTTCATTGACCGATTTGAAAATACGCTTTAATGCGGTTTTTTCATCTTCGGCCATGGCCACGCGCAGTGGGTTGGAAGGATCAATACCGATGAAGTCCAAAGAACGACGATCTAAGTTCGCACCCGGAAAAGGATTAATATGTGCGTGAAATGCCGGACCCGGTACAAATTGACCTGCAGCATCATATAAGACTGGAATGCATGCAATTTCTAATAGTGCATCGGTATCGGCATTGAAACCTGCCGTTTCAACATCGACCACCACGGGTAAGAAGCCACGAAAACGTTGCCCGATCAGCGGTTGAACTTCAATAGTCACACTTTTCTCCATGCGATGGTTTGACCTGCATATAGCGGGATGATCTGCTCTCCTTCGAGATAGTCGAGACGCTCAGGAATGACTTGTGCTTCTTTGACCAAGGTGATGCTGTTGCTATTGCGAGGTAGACCATAGAAGTCTGCACCAAAGTGGCTGGCAAAACCTTCTAGACGTTCAATTTTACCCACTTGATCAAAAGCTTGCGCATAGAGTTCAATCGCCGTCGGCGCGCTATAGCAACCGGCACAACCACAGGCATTTTCTTTGGCATTTTGCGAGTGTGGCGCGCTATCGGTGCCCAAGAAGAATTTCGGATTGCCACTGGTGGCGACTTCGAGCAAAGTTTGCTGATGACTTTGACGTTTTAAGATCGGCAAGCAATAGAAGTGCGGTTTCACCCCACCGACCAACAAATCATTGCGGTTAAACAACAGATGTTGTGGCGTAATCGTTGCAGCGACATTGCGGTCGTGTTCAAGTACAAAGTGCGCAGCTTCGCTGGTGGTGATGTGTTCGAGTACCAATTTCAGTTTTGGAAACTGTCTCAGCAAGGGCGCGAGTACTTCGTCCAGATAACGTTTTTCACGATCAAAGATATCGATGTGATTGTGAGTCACTTCGCCGTGCAACAGCAAAGGCACTTGATGTTCTTCAAGTTGTTCGATCACCGCATAAACTTTGCGGATATCACTGACGCCATTGTCCGAGTTGGTGGTGGCACCAGCAGGATAAAGTTTGATGGCATCTACATGTTCAGAGTTTTTGATTTTTAGCACTTCATCCGGGGCGGTCTGATCGGTAAAGTACAGTACCATTCTCGGATCAAATTCAATGTTCTCTGGAACATGAGCCAAGATTCGTTGTCTATAGGCCAAAGCCTCTTCGACAGTTTTGACAGGGGGAACCAAATTCGGCATACAGATTGCGCGTGCAAACTGCTTGGCTAAATCAGGAACTGTACGTTGAAGAGCAAGACCGTCACGTAAATGTGCATGCCAATCATCTGGCTGAAGCAGTGTAATAGTGTCCAAGGCGATTCAAACTAAAAATAAAATAGATAATAAGCGATTAAAGCATAAAATGGTAACTGCCGTGGTCGATTCAGAAAAATTTAACCGATAAAAAGATTTTTTTGCCATTCAAAATGAGATATGCAGCTAATTTTTAAATAAAAATGTGCTACTCATCGGTAAATAGTGAGCTCGTTGCCCAGCCTCGCGGAGGTAGATCAGGTGCGGGTCTTTTGGGGAGAGAATGCGGTGTTTTTTGAATTAAATCGGCAGATCAATTGAACTTAATGCTTGTAAGTGAAATCAATAACTGTGGGTGGTTGTTTAGAGTAGATGAATTAAATAAACATGAATGCTTATTTAAAAAATATTAAATAAAAGGCCGATGACTTTGTGAATAATAAATATAGCCTAGCTTTATATTGTTTAAAAATAATAATCAGTCTCTAGGTTAAATATTTAATTGTGTTATTGCAGGCTGTGAAAAATGAGGTAGCTAAAATCTAGATAAAGAGCGGTATAAATAAAATTATTTAGGCTTATTTATGTCAATTTAAAAATTAAAATAAAATACAA
>JASLJB010000279.1 GCA_030152605.1 Acinetobacter sp.
TACGATATCACCGCCACATCCTGTGAGGAGTGCGGCAAGCGTTGACAAAGACAATACAGCTAAAATTGTTTGTCTCATTTTACAACCTCGGTGAAGAGTCCCATTCCCTAAATTTAATATGGGATAGCGATTTAAGTGCCATAAGATAATCATTTACTATCAAATAAATGAACCGTAATTGACACCGCTACGTTGTAAGGCATTATGCCTTATATCGATAAACTTAGCTATATGTTGCGAGGCTTTAAATAACTGTATTAGATACTGATTTTTAGGGGTTTCATGCTTATGAATTATTATAATAATATAGTTAAATCAAGGTGCTATAAAGAAAAGGGGTGAATTATCACCCCTCTGTCTGATTTTTGACTTATTGCTTCACAACTATAGTTTTTGCCAACTTATCGTGTAAAGTTTGGCGTTTAGCGTTTAGCGCAAATACACAATCAATCACGGTGGAGAACGGCATAAACAGCATATTTAAAATAATAAAAATCACGCTTCGAATTAAAAATATACGCGTTAAACCAACAGGTTCAGGATTTTGTGCATCGATAATTTTGATTTTTAGAAAACGTTTGCCCACACTTTGACCGGTTTTTGCCAGTAAAAATGCTTGTCCTGCCAACATCGCGATGATGTAAATAAACATGGTTTGCCAAGCTTCGGTAGGAATCAAGTGCATCAATTCTTGCTGCACTTGCATGGCTTGAGTCGAGGTGGTCGCGGCTTGCATTTTTTCTTGCAGGCTGCTGAGTGCGCCAAGCTGGTTTGGATCGATAAAAAATGCAGGGATAAACAACGCTGGAATCCACAGCGCTAAATCAATCAGTTTGGCGAAAAAGCGTGAGCCTAAAGAGGCCAGTTCTTGTTGTGCCGCGCCTTGTTTGTTCTGCTGTGCTGAGGTATTCGGCCAAGTGCGGTTGCTGGCAGCAGTCGTGTTGGACGGCTGTTCATTGTTGCTCTGCGTCTGGGTCGGGTGAGATGCAAACGGCGCGGTTGTTGCTGAGCTATTCTCTGGGCTATAAACAAGTTTACCTTGTGTAAGTTCACCTAAAGCTTTCCACTCGCTCATACCTTGATGCCAGGCCAAATCTGTGAGTAATACTTGTTGGCTGGCCAGCATTTGGTTGATCTGCTCTAAGCTGTATGGACCTGCTTGTTGATTATTACGTGCCAAGTAAATTTGCATAAAACTTAAATCTCAAAAATGATATCTCAAAAAGGACAGCTGATTTAAAAACCAAATCGTTGAAAAACCGATGATGTAGCTTGCATAGGTTGTTGATTTTTAATAAGCATCATGGCTGCAGACTCCAAGACTAACACATCTCGGTTTAGACTGATATTTAAGCCAATAATTTTTAACAGTCCCATCCTCTAGTGCTGATCATATTATCTTAAATGTCATATGGGAAGAATGTTGTCATAAAAAAAGACCCAATTAATGGGTCTTTTTTTCATTCAAAAATCGAAATCGATTGATTGACGAGGTTTGAATTAAGATTGTTTAATTTTTTCTTCAGCCAAGAAGAACCATGTATCGAGTACTGAGTCTGGGTTCAGCGATACAGATTCGATGCCTTGTTCCATCAACCATTTAGCAAGATCTGGGTGATCAGAAGGACCTTGTCCACAGATGCCGACATATTTGCCCGCTTTGCGGCAAGCATGAATTGCCATAGACAATAATGCTTTCACAGCAGGGTCACGTTCATCAAACAAATGCGACACGATACCAGAGTCACGGTCAAGACCGAGTGTTAACTGAGTTAAGTCGTTTGAACCGATCGAGAAGCCATCGAAGTGCTCAAGGAATTGTTCAGCCAACAATGCGTTGGTTGGTAATTCACACATCATGATCACTTTCAGACCGTTTTCACCACGTTTCAAACCATTTTGTGCCAACAGTTCAATCACGCGTTTTGCTTCTGCAACGGTACGAACAAATGGAATCATGATTTGAATGTTGGTCAGACCCATTTCGTCACGTGCTTTTTTCAAGGCACGGCATTCGAGCTCGAAGCAGTCACGGAAGTTGTCAGAAACGTAACGACTTGCGCCACGGAAACCGAGCATTGGGTTCTCTTCTTCTGGCTCGTATAACTTACCACCGATCAAGTTGGCATATTCGTTCGATTTGAAATCGGACATACGCACGATGACTGGCTTGTCAGCAAATGCAGCCGCAAGGGTAGAGATCCCTTCAACCAATTTCTCAACATAGAACTCGATTGGAGACGCATAACCTGCAGTACGTGCCAACACAGCAGCACGTGTTTCGCGTGGCAAGCTGTCGATGTTAAGTAAGGCTTTCGGATGCACACCAATCATACGGTTGATGATGAACTCAAGACGAGCTAGACCAATCCCTGCGTTTGGAATTTGCGCGAAGTCAAATGCACGATCTGGGTTACCGACGTTCATCATGACTTTAAATGGTAGCGCAGGCATAGATTCGATCGAGTTACGTTGGATTTCGAAATCCAATGCACCTTCATAGATGAAACCCGTGTCGCCTTCAGCACACGATACAGTGACTTCTTGACCATCAGTCAAGACTTCAGTCGCGTTACCACAACCCACGATCGCAGGCACACCGAGTTCACGTGCAATGATCGCTGCGTGACATGTACGACCACCACGGTTGGTGACAATCGCTGCTGCACGTTTCATGACCGGTTCCCAGTCTGGATCGGTCATGTCAGAGACAAGCACGTCACCTGGTTGAACTTTGTCCATTTCTTTGATCGAAGTCACGATGCGAACTTTACCAGAACCAATGCGTTGACCGATTGAACGACCTTCACAAACCACAGTTCCTTTTTGTTTTAACAAATAACGTTCCATGGTGCCGACGTTTTCACGGCTTTTAACCGTTTCAGGACGTGCCTGAACGATGTAAATTTGACCGTCATCACCGTCTTTGGCCCACTCGATGTCCATCGGTGCTTGGTAATGTTCTTCAATGATTAACGCTTGACGTGCTAATTCTTGAAGTTCTTGGTCATTCAATGCAAATTGTTGACGGTCTACTTTGTCCACTTCAACGATTGAAACAGATTTAGCGGTTGAACCTTCTTCGCCATACACCATTTTTTGATGCTTAGAACCGAGGTTGCGTCTTAAGACTGCATGACGACCGTTACGAAGCAATGGTTTAGAGATATAGAATTCATCTGGATTCACGGCGCCTTGAACAACCATTTCACCTAGACCATAAGATGCAGTAATAAATACCGCCTCACGGAAACCAGATTCGGTATCCAAGGTGAACATTACACCGGCTGCACCTGTTTCAGAGCGAACCATGCGCTGAATGCCGGCAGAAAGTGCAACACCTTCGTGTTCAAAGTTTTGATGTACGCGATAAGCAATCGCGCGATCGTTATATAAAGATGCAAATACTTCTTTAATCGCGATCAGAACGTTGTCGATTCCGCGAATGTTTAAGTAGGTTTCTTGCTGACCCGCAAACGAGGCATCAGGTAGATCTTCGGCAGTTGCAGAAGAACGTACCGCCACCGCGATATCAGCATTACCTTTAGCGAGGTCTGTAAACGCAGCACGGACTTCTTGTTCAAAGTCCGCAGTCAGTGGAGTGTCAACAATCCATTGGCGAATTTTAGCACCTGTGACAGCCAAAGCGTTGACGTCATCTACGTTGAGTTGATTCAATTCAGCCTGAATTTTGGCATTTAAACCACTTTGTTCCAAGAATTCACGATACGCAGCCGCAGTAGTAGCAAAGCCACCTGGAACTGATACGCCAGCATTCGCTAAATGGCTGATCATTTCTCCAAGTGATGAGTTTTTGCCCCCTACGATTTCTACGTCGTGTTTCCCTAGTTTTTCCAGACCGATTACGCGTGCTTCCAAAGTTGTTACTCCACTTTTGCAGTATTAATCAATATCTTGGCAAGAAAATATAACCAAGAAACTTAGCGTTTCTATATTACTAAGCGACAGTCATGTAAGATGAGTTTACTATAAAGATTATAGAGCGCTAAGACAAATGTTTGAGGAGAAAATTAATGTCAGAAAGTAAACAAATAAAGCGAAGTGTATTTTTTATTTCTGATGGAACTGCAATTACTGCAGAAACTTTAGGCCACTCACTTTTGGCGCAATTTCCGAATGTAGACTTTGATATACATATTATTCCCTATATCACGACTGAAGAAGCGGCCATGGAAGTGGTGGCTGAAATTAATCGTTGTTCGGATAAAGATGGGCAAATGCCACTGGTGTTTGATACTTTAGTCGACCCCTACGTCCGAGACATCATTAATACAGCACATGCTGTAAATTTAGACGTATTTGAGGGCATGATTAGTAAGTTATCTGATGTATTAGATACACAGCCTACGACTTTAGTCGGACAAACGCATGCAGTAACTGACTCTGAATATTATAAAGCGCGCATTGATGCTGTGCATTTTGCACTCGATAATGATGATGGCGCATTAACTCGTCATTATGATAAAGCCGATTTAATATTAATTGGGGTATCTCGTTCGGGTAAAACACCGACCTCTATTTATTTATCTTTGCAGTTTGGAATACGTGTTGCGAACTATCCATTAACTGAAGAAGATTTGGATGATAATCGTCTGCCTGCTGTGCTTAAACCACATAAAAATAAATTATTCGGTTTAATGATTGATGCAGAGCGTTTGGTTGCTATTCGTACAGAGCGTAAAGCAAATAGCCGTTATGCCAGTTTTAGCCAATGCCAAATGGAATTACGTGCAGTTGAAGGAATTTATATTTCAGAGGGGATTAAGTTTTTAAATGTCTCTGAAATGTCGATCGAAGAAATCTCAACCCGTGTCCTACAAATGACCGGTTTAAAACGCCGTATTGGCTAATAAGCAGCATGGGTTAATACGCGGTATTGATTAAAATGCGCATGCTTATTTTGAAATTGCTGAAAGTTTTGAAGATGCTCAATCGAGGTGAGTTGCCTCGATTGAAGCGAAATTTGCTTGAATCTGGATGCCAAAGGCTGGATTTAACCGTAAATTGGGAGACGCGATGAAAATGCAATGGGTCCTGATAGGACTGGGTCTGAGTAGTCATATGCCAGTGCATGCAGAAACACTGGCGCAGTTTGAGCAGAATTTGATCCGAAAATATGATCAATCAGCACTCAGCGGCGGGCGTATTGAGGCGGATCAATATAATCAGCAGATTGCACAAGCAGTGTCTCAGAAACTTAAATCTGATCCCAAAAGTTTTGATTATGCATTTAAGCAATTAACGGATCGAGATCTGTTGCGGGTACATTATAGTCCTGACCGTAAACTCAAGGTGTATACCTTAGATGTGTCTTCCGGGGGCAGCATGCGATTTTTTGAAAATTTGCTGCAATACCGTCAAGGGACACAAGTGAAAACCCAAACGCTAGATGATCGTGAGTTGATCAAGTCGATCCAGCAAACCGATTTGGCGGAGAGCACCACTTATATGTTACTTGATCATGGGATCTGGAGCAGTTGCGAGGGGAGTATTCGTATTGCAGCTTATCAATTCAATCGTAATGGTTTAGCGCAGACAGCGGTGTTCCAAAGTCGACGCAAAAGTTTAAGTCAAATTGAAGTGCCATATCGTTGTAGTGCATTCCCCGATAACAGTCCCTATGCATCGGACTATAGCATCATCGCGGAAGGTATGATTCAACCGGCGAAAAATCTGCAACATATTGATATCCGCTTGATGAATAAAGCCTTGGCGCCACAAGAAAAATTTTTACGCTATCAAAAGCAAGGCGCCGTTTATCAGTATATCGGTGTGGTTAATGCTGAGACTTAAATCAGTCTCAGCAAATCGTGGCTTGTGTTAGAACGATTAAAAAAGCAGTTGAACAGCTAAACCAGCAGCTTAAGAAGCTAAAAACTTAAAAACATCGTCACCCAGGTTGAGTCTTGTTCATCATGATTAGAGTTTGAGGCAAAGGTATGCTCGGTCATGATTTTGAGTTTTTTATTAATTTCAGTATTAAAGCCAATATATTGATGGTTGCTACGGAAGTTTTGCTCAGACTTGAGCTGTAGTGTATCCACGGCAACATAGGGCTGAATACTTTTGAGATAGGGCAGATCCAACTTAAAGGTATAACCGGCAAAAGCTTCGAGGCCATACCCATCACCCGCAAAAAAATGATCCGCGCTTTTATATTTCATTGCAGGGACAAAGTCATGGTAATAACTGGCTGTAGTCACCAGATACCAGTCGTTGGGTTTAAAGGTGATGGCTGAGCCGACGACATTTTGTTGATAGTCATGGATATGGTTGGGATCTTGCTGCAAGGTGACATCGGCTTTGGTGGTGCTCGCCGCCAAGCTGTAGGTTAAGTCTGCTGTGGCGGCATAATCCAAGCCTAGGCCGCCGCCATTTCTGCGTTTATATTCATATTTCCCTCCAGTGGGAATGGCTTTTTCTGAGAACAGATAATTGGCGTAAATTTTAAATTTATCGATTTCTTTGGTGTACATCAAACTGTTCTTGGCGCGATTGGCGCCATCATAATTCCCATTTACCCCTGTGGTGGTGGCACTCACTAAAGCGTCGTTATCCCAGACATCACTTTTGCTGCCGATGACAGAATAATACAGACCAAACTGTTGACCATAACTCAGGGTGCCATAACGTTTGTTGGCAATACTGATATAGGCCTGACGACGTTGGTTGGATTTGGCTGCAGGGTCAAAGTGTCCATTCATGCCGAGCAGTTTCGGTACATTGAGTCCATGTTCATAATAGCCTTTGAGTTCAGTT
Source organism: Acinetobacter sp. (assembly GCA_030152605.1). Classification (GTDB taxonomy): domain Bacteria; phylum Pseudomonadota; class Gammaproteobacteria; order Pseudomonadales; family Moraxellaceae; genus Acinetobacter. The sequence continues at coordinate 6,781 of JASLJB010000279.1, forward strand.
TCTGGACTCAGGGCATACTTGGCGGTGAGGCGCACCCGACTGGCACCATCATGACCATTTTTATAATAACTTGGCTCTGGTCCGACGTTGTGAACCCATTGTGGTCGTAATTGGCCGCCAAATTCCAAGCTCAAAGGCGCAAGACTGGGTGAGTCAAATTGGTTTTTGGAGATCAAATCGAATTCTGCATGGCTGAGATGGCTTTGGGTAAATAATATAAGGGTCGGGATATATTTTAAGAGTTTAAGATCGCGATTCATGGTTCATCCTGAGTGGTGAATTTAGATTTATTTAGTTGTTATTGCATTCAGCGTCTGCGATCGGGCGCTTGGGTTTTATGTCGGTCGAAGTGATCTATTTTTTTAGATACGCTGAATTATATTTATGTCGTTTTAAAACCATTGTGGTGGGTTAAAACCACTCTGTTTTAGTTATATATACACCATGCAGATGGCTTTGCAAAGCACTGCCTTGAAGATCAGTTTGGGCATGTTATGTAATGCAAAATTAAAGCTGGAAATAGGGCTTGCTGCTCATGCGGCGAAGCTGCAAGCCGACGATATATCTAGTTGCTGTTGTTGGTCTTGGATTCGATATCAGTGTTTTATAAGGCAGATTAAAAAATCCGGTGATCTGCGTAATAGGATGTCAATTAGAGCACAAAAGGCACGTAGGTATAGACCAAACCATAGGCCAAGGCTGCGGTGAGTGTGGCCAGTACAATTTTCTTCAGCCAAAAATACAACACGCTGAGCACGATAAATCCAATACACATGGCCAGCATTTTATTGGGTTGCTCAATCAAGGGCGGTAAAGTGGCCACCACCAACATGGCGGTAATCGCAGAGATCCCAATCGCACCAAGCGCAATCCCGATCCAGACCGGGCTGTTTTTACGTGGACTGTTACTGCGTTTTTGGATCAGAAACAGTGGGCCAAAACGTGATGCAAAATTAGCAATGCCGACAATGATGCCGATGAGGATAATTTCAATACTCATGTGTGTTCTCGTGCTAGATCATCCTGCTTGAGGACATAGTGTTTGAATAGTCCTGCTGAGATGCCGGCGAAAATCCCGATAAAAATCGCGGCGGACAGATTGATAAAATAACAGGCCAGCGCAGCGCTGATCAGGGTGACAGATACCACTAAACTGTGTTTGCGCTCAAAGGCCGCCAACAGGAAGCTCAAGAACAGCGCAGGTAATAGGAAGTCCAATGCTGCCTGCATAAAGCGCGGCAAATGACTGAGCTGGTTGGCAAATAGCGCCCCGAGTAATGAGCCCAAAATCCATGAAAACCAACTGAATAGACTCAGTCCCATCATCCATGACTCGGACCATTGTTCACGGCGCTGCGCCAACTTGATCATGCCACTGGCAAAGACTTCATCGGTCAGACCCCAAGCCCAGACCGCCGTCTTTTTTAGTTGTAAACGATCTTGAATCAGGTTGTGTAAGGCCGGGCCATACAGTACATGCCGGATATCTAGGGCGATGACGGTGAGCGCAGCCATCCAAATCGAACTGCCACTGGCCAACAATGCCACGACTAAAAATTGACTGGCGCCAGCATACATGGTGCAAGACAGAAACACAGCTTCAAAGGTGCTAAAACCAAATTGTGTTGCAGAGACACCAAAGGCAAATGAGACCGGAAGATAGGTGAAGATAATCACCTGACTGTCTTTGGCGCCTTGAAAGAATTGACTGAGCGCAGATTGAGTTGAATTGCTGTGCTGAGGCACATGACACCTGTTGTATTTTAAATTGAATTAAGGAGTGGGGGCGTGTTGCTGCCTGAATCGGCAATGAAATGTCAACAGACCCTAAATAGGTTGAGAATTATAACTGAATTTAATAGCATAGTGCAGCATAGTTTAAAGGTTCTATTTATCATGTGGGCATTTCAAGTTCGTGCTTTTGCTTTGTTTTTGGGGATGAGTGCGGTGGTTGGTTTGACCGCATGTAGTCAATCCTCACAACAAGCCGACAGCGATAAAGTCGAAATCAAAGCAGCACCAAAACTCACCCATGACGCGACGACTTATGCGCATATGGCGTGGGCATTGATCAATGAGGCAGATGTTTATGTTTATCGAAAACAGCTGAACTTGATCGAAGAGAAAGTCCGAAAACCGGTGCGTAAACTCAGTACCGATTGGCGCATTAACGTCAAAATGACGGATTCAGTGACCGAGGGTCAGTATGCATGGTGCCGTAAAACACTGACCAGTTTAGACAGTTGGGCGCGCGCGAGTTTAGAAAAAGATCGCAGCATGATGCAGAAACAGGCAGATTATGAGCGTGACAAAGCACAGTGCAAAGCGGCTTTGGCTCAACCTGAGTTAGGCAATACCTCACCAAAATCGGGTTAAGTGAATGTGTGTTGAAAACGAGTGTTGAGAACGAGTGTTGAGCGAGTGAGGCTGCAAGCGCTGATGCACTTGCAGCAGGCTAAGCTTAAGGGGTGGCTTTCTTCGGGGCCGTTGTTGCTTTGTTATCCTTCGCCGGCGCTTTGTTGGCAACACATTTAGCACCTTTCTGATCCGGCGTAGTTCCTTTCGGGCAGTTAATCGCAAATGCTGATGCACTAAACATACTCAAAACCGCGACTGTCATGTACTTTTTCATATTGTTCATAAGTTTGGTCTTTTTATCATGATGGCGACAGTGCCACGGATTTAATTTATGCGCTTTTTTTAGGATTTTGAAGGGGCTGAATGTTAATTAAAGCAATTCATTACACCAGATCTGTAACAGCATAATTCAAACTTAAAAGGTATAAAAAATAGTCAAATTAACTCGATCTGACACTTTATTATTTTTCATTATTTTCAGTTTTTTTTAATTGTTTTTCAAAAATTAATTCTGTGTAGGGTTGATCTAGATTGAGAAAGCCAACTCGACCGCACAGAACAATCAGCGCAGGCAAAGTATCAAACATAAAAAAGGCAAAGCTAAATCACTTAACTTTGCCTTTGAGCGTGATCGACCACAGTCAAGATCTGATCAAGTCGGTGGTCTTCTACACAGTCTTGGTTTTTCGCGCTTAAACGTTAAAACGGAAGTGCAATACATCGCCGTCTTGAACGATATAAGTTTTACCTTCTAGACGCCATTTTCCAGCTTCTTTGGCACCTGACTCACCGTTGTATTGGATAAAGTCATCATAGGCCACACATTCAGCACGGATAAAGCCTTTTTCAAAGTCAGTGTGAATCACGCCAGCCGCTTGCGGTGCAGTCGCGCCAACTTTAACCGTCCATGCGCGAACTTCTTGTACGCCGGCAGTAAAGTAAGTTTGTAGACCGAGTAGGCTATAGCCGGCACGGATCACGATGTTTAGACCTGGCTCTTCCATGCCCATCGCTTCGAGGAATTCAGCACGTTCGTCTTCTTCGAGTAGAGAGATCTCAGCTTCGATTTGGTTGCAAAGTGGAACCACGATGGCATTTTCTTCAGCAGCCAATTTTTTCACCGCATCGAGATGTGGGTTATTTTCAAAACCATCTTCAGCCACGTTCGCGATATACATGGTGGGTTTTAGGGTGAGTAAACCATAGCCACGTAAGATTTTATGCTCATCATCAGAAAGGTCCGCTGCGCGAGCAGGTTTACCTTCGTTGAGTAAAGGCAGGATCTTTTCGAGGATGGCTTTAGTGACCAAGGCTTCTTTGTCACCACTCTTGGCACTTTTAGCCAAACGTAAAATTGACTTGCTGACGGTTTCCATATCAGACAAGGCAAGTTCAGTGTTGATGGTGGCGATATCATCTAGCGGATCGATTTTGTTATTGACGTGAATGACGTTTTCGTCTTCAAAACAACGTACAACGTGTGCAATAGCGTCAGTTTCACGAATGTTGGCAAGGAATTGGTTACCCAAGCCTTCACCTTTAGATGCACCCGCCACAAGGCCTGCAATATCCACAAATTCCATGGTAGTTGGCAGCACACGCTGCGGTTTTACAATGGCAGAAAGTTTGTCTAAACGTGAATCTGGCACAGGAACAATCCCTGTGTTGGGTTCAATCGTACAAAACGGGAAATTTTCAGCAGCAATCGCTGCTTTAGTTAAGGCATTGAAAAGGGTAGATTTACCAACGTTGGGTAAGCCCACAATTCCGCAATTAAATCCCATGAACGACTCACAAAGTAAGAAATAAAAATTGTCACCGATTTTACATGAAAGGCCGCTGAAGAGGAAATGTTTGTGCTGCATTAAGCATATCTATTTTATTTTAGCTGGAATGCGCATGTGGCAATCGTTTTAATTCGGTCGAATCATTTCAAGTACGAACTCAGTCGGATGCATGAATGGGCGGCAAATTGAATAATTGTTGAAATATTACACATCTAAACCTTACATTGACCTGATTGGCATATTACAATCAGGGATATCTAAACTAAAAACTGTTATAAATCATTTAATAATAATGTCTGATTTTGACCTTATTTTGAACCTCAAGTATATTGTGATTCCGCAGCTTGCGCTTGGGCGTAATGTGGGTAAGGGAGGACTCCCTTTGATCACGGCGATAAAATTATAATGTGGAGCTTTTATGCGTATTCTTTACCAGTTTCCTTTATCTCATTACTGTGAGAAAGCGCGCTGGTTACTTGATCATAAACAACTCGACTATGTGGCGCACAATTTAATCCCTGGTGTCCACCGCGCATTTGCACAACTGAAAACCGGTCAAAATATCCTGCCGATCCTCAAAGACCAAGAGCGTTGGATTGCAGATTCAACCCAAATCGCTTTATATCTCGATGAGACTTATCCTGAGCATGCGCTGTTACGATCTGATCCAAAATTACGTGAGCAAGCTTTGGCGATTAATACTCAGGCCAATGAGCTTGGATTGCATGTGCGTCGTTGGGGTTTAGCACAGTCCTTATCTCACAGTGATGAACCCTTAGAGATTATGATTGGTGAGAAGGGCTATTTACGCCAGTTTGAGAAATTTTCTAAACCGATTTTAAAAAGCTTGGTGAGTAAGAGTTATCAACTTGACGAAGAGAAAGTGCTCAGCTCAAAACAGAAAATCCAAGAATTAGTCACGGCATTAAACCAGACCTTGGTGGACAATGGCGGCCGCTATATGGTGGGCCATCGTTTTGGTCTCGCAGATATCGCAGTATGTTCGATGTTGGGGCCATTGCTTGAGTTAGATGCGACACCGTGGGAACGGGAGCCGGAAATCAAGCAGTCTGATGAGTTTAATCAGTATAAGCAAAGCTTAATTGATCTGCCTTTGGGGCAATATGTGCTACGCATTTATGCGACTGAGCGTAATGCACGTGTCGATTGGCGCGGTTTATAAGTCATCTCTAAATACTGATCCAACAAACGTCCGAATCGGGCGTTTTTTTGCTTGATATGGGTTTGAAGTATATGTAGCGACTCAGCAGAAAAGGCGAATAAAAAATTCCATTTTTAAGCCGATTTCTGCAAATAAAATGCATCAAAATTGAATGTTGGGGAAACTATTTCACCTATGCTTTGTTTGGAGAAAAATAATTTCATAAACATTAAAAAAAGAATGTTTTTTAGGGAAAAAATTCGTGTTTGATATCGGTATCTTATGTCTCAAGGGTGTGATGGGGATCGAAGCGAGCAAAAGGTTAGCAAAATTTGGGAGAAGGGCGCTAACCAAACCCAAAAGGTCTCAATTCGGCTTAGGACGCTATAGATCAAAAGTTTATAGGCACTGGTTATAGGTTACAAACCTATAGTTGTTGAAGTAACCCCATGTGTTTCTCCAACACCCTAAAAAATTCATCAAGACAATAATAGATAATAATCACAAGCAGGACTTTAGATTTCAAGAAAGCAATAACTATAAATAATTAAAAATAATAACCTCAAACCTCAAAAGAAATCTATTCCAATCAGTTTAATAGTCGGTATTGGCTCATGGCGGCAGGACGCCGCTTATTTACGCTGGGGCTTATATGGAGGTAGCCCTCAGCGCAAAACAGGTTTTTGCATACTTTTTTAAAAAAGTATGAGAAAAACTCGCTCACTGAGGATGAGGATCGTGAAGACTTGCCGAGGGAATATTTGAAAATTAAATAGTCGAAATATTAAAAGCGCGAGTGAGTTTAATGCCAGTCAATACTTTCCTTCACTGACTGGCATTAGCCTTGGGCTCCACGAAATAAATACTTTGATCAGTCAAATGCTTTAAAAAGCTTAGATCCGGACTGAACTGGCTTGTGGTGCAGTGGATTTAGCCAAATAATAAAAATGATAATCCGTTGCATAAGGGCTGCTCAGGCTGATTTTCTCAGACTGTTGAAACTCAGCCTGCGGATAATAGGCAAAGATCGAC
>JASLJB010000363.1 GCA_030152605.1 Acinetobacter sp.
ATAGGGTCAAATGTTCCGGGATAGATGACACGAGTTTTAAGCATCTAACAATACTCTGACTAATTTAGACGCCCATTCTATCAAAAACTATATAGTTGGCGAACTTTTAGCAAAAATTTGAAAGCGCTTCACCTTCGCCGCCGATTGAGGCAAAATAGAAGCAATCTTGGAATTGTAGTCTTATGTCGAAAAATATAGTCGTTAAAAAAAATAATGGTGGCACCATCGCACAAAATAAACGTGCACGCCACGATTACTTTATTGAAGAAAAATTTGAAGCGGGTCTATCGCTACAAGGCTGGGAAGTCAAGTCTTTGCGCGGTGGGCGTATGAGCATCATCGAAAGCTATATTGTGTTTAAGAACAATGAAGCCTATCTATTGGGTGCGCAAATTCAACCGCTGTTGTCTGCATCAACACATGTGGTACCCGAAGCCACACGCACGCGTAAGCTGTTGTTATCACGCCGTCAAATTGACAACTTAATGGGTGCCGTTAACCAAAAAGGCTATACCTGTGTGCCACTGAGTTGTTATTGGAAAGGTCACTTGGTCAAACTTGAGATTGCTTTGGTGAAAGGTAAGCAGTTACATGACAAACGCGCCACCGAAAAAGATCGTGATTGGCAGCGCGATAAAGCGCGAATTTTCCATAAATAAGCCATGCATCTACATACACGTATTTACATAAACACAAAGCGCCTCTCTTGGGCGCTTTGTTTTTTTAAGTACAGTTTAAGTGCAGTCAAGCCGATTGAATTAGCAGAACTTCATCCCGCCATAGCAGTTCGGCGCAAAGCGTTGATTGACTAGCTGTAAGTCCTTGAGGGGAAATTTTAAGATGGTATTCGGCAAGTTGACATTACCGACTTCTAAATTCTTACCAGCAATACAGTTGAGCAACTGGCACTCCACTGGATTTTTGGTTAAATAATCACTAATTGGTCTAACAATCTGTTTGAGAACATCATTGGTGATCACAATTTTATCTGAGGGGGTAATATTTCCGATATCCACTGCATCATCAAAGGCCATCCACCAGCCTCTTTCTGCAGCAGCATCTGCGCCTGGCCAATAGACTTGAGAAGATTGTAAAGATAAAGAAAAAGGATTATTGAGCGGCAGTTTATGAATAAAGCCCAAATTCTGATCAATCGTTAAATCGGCACGTAGATTAGTAATATTTCCCGTCACCACTTTATCTAAATTAATGCCCAACGCTTTTGCTCTTAAATCACCGGAAAAATTCAAAGTATTAATATAGGCCGTTCCCTTGAGCATCACATTCGACATTCTGGTTCCTGAGATAACCTGTCCATCGACAGCCAAACGCGCATCAGTTGCTTGCAACTTTAAATCATAATTAGTGGATTCAAAGCCGATTGGAACGGTTGGCAGGAACCAGATTTTCGGCAAAATTCTACCGTCAATACTTTGTCCTGTATCGGCAAAAGTCATGCTCCGGCTCGCAGTACTTGCAGTCCCTGTGGCATCTTTTATGCGCATATAACCACTAAAACTATTGATCCCATTCGGCGTGGCACTATTTTCAGTACCGAGCGTAAGCAGACCCATGACTTTTTCAGCACTCATACGTACACCGAGTACTTCGCGCTGCGCAGCTGAGTCTGGATTTTTAATCGCAAATTGAAGAAAAGGATTGCTCATTTTGGCACTGGAACTGGCGCGTCCATCACTGCTCTCGCTTAAGCCACTGAGACTTAAATGATCGATATCGATATCACAACCACCCGGCCCATTGATCCCGCCACAGCCTAGCTGCAACTTGCGGATATTGGCATTCAATTCAAGGTCTGCTTCAAGGCCAAGCTTGTAAAACCCCACGCCTTTTCCGGGCATCATGTTGATACTATCGCGTGGATCGATATAACTTAAGCTCAACAAAGCCTGACCTTCAACCTCAGACAACTCTTCATCGCTCAATGAAACCAAGCCCAGTTGTTGCGCCATTAACACCGGACTACACAGCATGCTTGAAGCAATTAAGGCGAGGCCTAATTTTTTTCTCATGGACATCTTAAACTCCATTCGTTTTTATTCTGGGTTTGCTCTTCCTGAGAACAGAACTGAATTAAGTCGTTTACACTAAATGTAATTATTGACAATATTATGTGATGGAGTTCGTTATTTATTTAACTTTATGTAACTGAATTATTTTTTTATTAAAATTAACTAACTAAAGCTTTGTTTTTAAACAAGCTTACCACTTATCGTATTTTACTTTTTTATGCTGAGCTGCTGATTCTGTTGAGCAATAAGGCAATATATTCACCAAACCAACGTGCTGTATGGATGTCCCCAATCGGTGGGGTAATTTCGACCGGTGCATTGTCAGATTGGGTCATCAAGCCCAAACAACTTGAAAGACGATTGAGATCTGATTCGCTATGACCTGTGGTTGCCAAAGGCAAACCGGTCCAAAGCATGCCATGTTGCATGGCAAATAAATTGATCTGTTGCAGCACAGAAAGTTTGTCGCCACTCAAGCCACCCGAGTTGGTGAAACCTGCCGCCAGTTTGCCCTGCCAAGTACGATGTTTCCAGCGTTTCGAGGTCGAATCCATAAAGCCTTTAAAGGCTGCCGTGATACTGCCCATATAAGTCGGACTACCAAATATGATCGCATCGGCTTGATCCAAAGCTTCCCAATCGATCTGTTCGATATTCATCACAGACACTTTCACCCCAACCAGTGCGACACCTTCAGCAATCGCGTGTGCAACTTTGGCGGTATGACCATAGGGGCTGTGATAAACAATAGCGAGAGATTTTTTAGCAGCAGACATATCAATTAAAGCTTATAAAATTAGCCAAGTGTAACATTATTCAAGCTTGGATAATCACGCCATAAACACGAAAGTTGCCATACGTCCTGTTTTGGCTTCACGCCGATAAGAGTAATAGTCTTGCGCCTGTCGATAACTACACTGATCCCCGCCCATGATCACGGCGATATTGTTCTCCTGCAAGATATAACGCGCAATCGCATAGAGGTCAGCATAATACTTTGCCGCACTTTGCGCGGGCTCAAATGCCGAGGCCAACTGCGGATACTTATCACAAAATACAGCTTTCACTTCAGCGCCGACTTCAAAACAAGGTTGGCTAATCGCGGCACCCAACCAAGCCCAAGTCGCAGGGGTTTGCATCTGCGCCAAGGTATTTTCAACAATTCCAGCCGCCAAACCGCGCCAGCCTGCATGCAGATTCGCCACCTCAGTACCGCTGGCATTGCCAAGCACCACCGGCAAGCAATCCGCGGTCATCATCATCAAGGCATGACCGCGTTTCTGCGTCACTAAACCATCGCCATCTAAAGCATCAAAAAAACATGCATCATTAATGCAATAAGATGTGGTGCTATGGGTTTGGTTCATCCAAGTCAACTTACTCACACCATGCTGAGCGAACTGTTGCAGCAGTTGCATTCGATGTTGATGTACCCGTTGCGGCTGATCCTGCACATGTAAGGCCAAGTTAAACCCAGCTAAGCTCGCCTGCGCTGTGGGCAAAGTGGCAGGATGCTGGATTTGGGTTTGCCCCACATACACCCCTTGCGGGACACCGGATATAAACTGCATCTTTTGCTCCTGCTGAATTTGACGGCGATCGGCAGCATAACCGACGCCGTCAGCAACTTTATGTTAGTAAGCTTGGTTTTCTTTACGCAACACATCCACCAAGGTTTTGAAATCTTCCGGCCACGGCGCTTCAAAGATCATCTCTTCACCCGTACGTGGATGCTTAAGGCCCAGTTTGGCCGCATGTAAGGCCTGACGTTTAAAGCCACGGATACTTTCATTCAGCAACTCTGATGCC
>JASLJB010000374.1 GCA_030152605.1 Acinetobacter sp.
ATCGTCGGCTTGCCAATCGCCTGTGCGGCCTATTTCTATGCCAACCGCATTGTGCCTGTGCAGATGGAAGCACGTGCCGCGCTAGAGATCGGGGTGTTTTTCAGTGTCTGGTTATTGACGCTGCTGCATGCCAGTGTTCGCTCACATCGGCAGGCATGGTTAGAGCAGTTAGGACTGGCATTGCTGCTCTATGCCTTATTGCCGATCTTGAATATCCTCACTGGTGGACAAGCCTTTTGGCGTAGTGTATGGCAGGGACAGTGGATGTTGTTTGGCGTGGAGATGATGTTTTTCAGCTCTGCGGTGATTTTTGCCTTTGGCTACCTGAAACTGAAACATCATCGCCATCGCGACAACAAGCTCGCAGCATAAGGTACGGCCTAAGCCATCAGGATCGTGAACCATGCGTTCTCAAATCGGGGTGAATTGCTGGAAAAATCACTTTTATTTACGTTATAGTGTTTTGATATTCAAAATGAGGCCTTGATGAATCAAGGCTTTAAAAATCATTTTAAAGCCTAGCGACATTTAAGCGCGACCCAATTCAATGCTTAATTTTCAATGCCTCATACTCAATACATGGATAAGGAGATTCACGACATCATGAGCGCATATTATCAACTTCTCGATCGCAACACAGATGCGCAAGGCCTGGTGACTGCACGTTATCAATCCACGATTCATGCTCAAGGCGCGTGGAATCCACATGAGCAGCATATGGCGCCGGCCAGTGGGATTTTGGCTGCTGAGCTTGAGCAGTTTTCCCCACGTGAGGGCATGCGCATCGGACGCATCAGTTATGATATTTTTGGCCTGATTCAATTCGGTGAGTTTAGTATCGAGACCAGTGTGGTTCGTGGCGGTAAAACCATTGAATTGATCGAATCCAAGATGCAAGCCAATGGCAAAACCTGTGTGGTGGCACGCGCTTGGCGGATGTGTACCTCGGACAGTAGCAGCATCGCTGCACTTGAAGACACGAACGTGCAGCATCCGGATCAATGTGCGCCGTGGGAGGGGATGAAGTGTTGGCCAGGCGGTTTTATTGCCTCGATCCAAGCACGCGCCAATGATGAGCATCGCGCAGGTAAGGGATTGGTTTGGCTCAACAATGATCTAGAGATGATCGAAGGCCAGTCGACCAGCGATTTTGTGCATTTGATGGGCATGATCGACACTGCGAATGGCATCGTGCCACGTCAAGAAGGTGAATTTGAGTGGGGTTTTCCCAACCTCGACTTACAAGTGCATATGCACCGTGCGCCACAAGGGCGTTGGTTAGGGCTTGAAACCGTACAACAATATGGTGCGGATGGGATCGGCCTGACCAGCACGGTACTGCATGATGTGCAGGGTCCGTTTGGACGTGCTGAGCAGATCTTGACCTTGCGTAAAGTCGCTTAGCCGGGATTTAAGTAAAGACAGCTCAATCGAGAGTGGTTGCCAGGATTTGCCCCAACCCTTTGATTAATACAGTGCATTTGCTGACACAGCGCTAATTTCGCCTGTGCTCAGCCAATGAGAAGGGGTTAAAAATCCGTACAGATCGTGCTGACTCTTGACACTCAGCAGCAATATTTAATCATGTGATCCACATGTCTCGTTCGGCAACATCAGACTGTTTTAATTTTGAGTGTTATTCATGCAAGTTTTACGCTGATGTTGGCGATATCGAGGGTGTTTGTGCTTCAAGCCTATGATCGATCCCATACCAAGCCCTAACTTGAGCGCCCGATATAAACCACTTTGGCAATCAGCACTGCAATAAAATAAAACACTGAAAAGATCAGCAGCAAGATACCGGCGATACTCAGGATTAGGGAAATAGACTTAATCAATTTGATACTCAAGGAGCTATCGATCGCAGTGAGATAATAATATAAGTACTCGCGTGAAGAGATCGTGATCACTGAGATTGATCCGGCACATAAGACCAATCCTTTTAATAAATTCAGATTGTAATGCTGATGGATTTCATCTGGAGAATAGACCGTATCGATGATAAGCCGGCTGTTATCCTGAATATCTGGATGACATTCGATCCAGTCATTGGGTTTAGCATATTGGTTAAACTTGAGATGGATATAGCGTTTGAATTTCAGCTTTTTACCAGTACCCACGCATTTAATTTCGATATCGTGATTGGCGATATCAAACTTTATTATTATAGCTTTCATTAGGGGATCTCTTGGTATTTAGCGCTGTTCGCGGTGAAAAAAATCGGCACTCCAAAGAGTGCTGAATTTATTCAAACTTATAACGCTTGTCAGTGTAAATTATCTTTTGAGGGGCGAATTGTTCATTCAGTTGGATGGGGGTAGTTGTGATGTAAACCCATGAGTGACCCGACCAGTGCCAGTGCTGCCACAGACGGAATTTCACGATACAAGTTGCAGACTTCACCTATCCATGCCGCATGCCTCGATACCGTATTGGGTCCGCATGGGTGTGAATCGCCTCTTCAAATACGTGACGCATGATGTACTGAGGGCCGTCTGGGTGGGTGAGGTGAGGATGGATTTAAATGCCAGTTTTGACTGGCATTTTTTGATTGCATAGATTAAAGCGATATATAAATAATCAATTAAAATTTGGGAGTTTAAGCTGAATTTATAATTGATTCGAAGTAATCCTGAATATACGTTTAATTTGCCAATTCAGTCGTATATTTAAATTAAAACAAGCTGAAAATATTTTGTGTTATATCGCACAGGAAGTCGTTTAAGCTGTGTTTTTAATCATGATTACACCGGTTGAAAATAATAAAAAAAATTATTTATTAATGTGGTTTTTTGTGGCTCACAAAAATTATCTCATTGAAAAATATGATGTTATTTTAATGCTTTTGCTTTAATTGTTGTGCTTTTAAAACTGTTTTTATTGCTTTTAAAAGGCATTATTTCTGATGCTGTATTTGTTTATAATCGGCGCCTAAGCGTTGGATATTCATTGAATAAGATAATCGCCGCCAAGTTGAATCGTGTGATTTTAGAGCAGGGAGCTTTAAAATGTTTGAGAAAATAAAAGTTAAAAAAATATACTGGGTTGTGTTGGTTATAGCAATATTTTCATTATTTGTGTTTGCTGGGAGTTTTTATATTAAAAAAACAACTTCAAGTGAGCAAAAACAAAATATAAGTACAAGCAGCCCATTAGATAATCAAGGTTTCAGTGAGGTCAATAAGGGTTTTATTGCCAAACCATCCGGTCAAATAAAAGATGATCAAGGCAATATCGTTTGGGATTTCGACAGTTTCAACTTTATACAGGGTGCTGCCCCCAATACGGTCAATCCAAACTTATGGCGTCAAGCCAGTTTAAATAATCACATCGGGTTATTTAAAGTCAGTGAGGGAATATGGCAGATCCGCGGCTTTGATCTGGCCAATATTACCTTGATCCAAGGGAAAAAGGGCTGGATCGTGGTTGATACATTGACCTCAAAAGAAACAGCCGCCGCCGCGATAAAGTTTGCTCGTCAGTATTTGGGGGATCAGCCCATTTCCGCGATTATATTCACGCATAGCCACGTGGATCATTTGGGTGGGGCTTTGGGTATTGTTTCTGAAGACGAGGTTCAAACGCAGCATATTCCCGTTATTGCGCCTGCTGGATTTATGCATGAGGCGACCAGTGAAAATCTCCTGCTGGGTTCTGCAATGGGGCGAAGAGCCAATTATATGTATGGTCGTTCCTTAGAGAGAAATGCAAGCGCCTTGGTCGATAATGGATTGGGCAAGGCGCTGTCCACAGGGAATATCGGGATTATCGCGCCGACGATACATATTACAGAACCAGTTCAGCCGATGACGGTCGATGGCGTTAAATTCATTTTCTATAATAACCCGCAGTCGGAAGCACCCGCAGAATTAACCTTCTATTTACCTGAGCAGAAAGCCTTCGGCGGAGCAGAAATTCTGACCCATACCCTGCATAACTTATATACCCTGCGCGGTGCCAAGGTCAGGGATACGTTGAAGTGGGTCGGTTATTTGGATGAATCCTTAGATCATGCCAAAGATGCTGAGGTATTTTTTGCACAGCATCATTGGCCGGTATGGGGTAATCAAAATATTAAAACCTTTATCACGGTGCAGAGAGACAGTTATAAATTCATTCACGATCAGACGGTGCGTATGATTAATGCGGGAATGACCGGAGCTGAAATTGCGGACACGCTTAAACTGCCGCCGCAATTAGATGCTTATCTCAATGTGCATGGTTATTATGGCACCGTTAAACATAATGCCCGTGCTGTATACCAGTTTTACATGGGCTGGTTTGATGCCAATCCTGCTAACTTAGATGCTTTGCCGGATAAACAAATGGCCGCAGGATATGTGGAGTTGGCTGGAGGCGCGGATCAGATGATCAAAGCGGCACAAAAAGAATATGATCAAGGAAATTATCGCTGGGCTGCGGAATTATTAAAGCAGGTCTTATATTACGATCAAGATATTCAATCGGCGCGAGAACTACAAGGCAAAGTCTTTTTAAAAATGGGCTATCAGGCCGAAGCCTCCACTTGGAGAAACTTTTATCTCACCGGTGCGCAAGAGCTAAAAACGGGTACGCCTGAAAAAGGATTATCCCCGACCATTCTTTTGGATATGTTGAAACACACCCCGATCGAACGGTTTTTAGAGTCGATGGCGGCGAGTTTAAACGCGGATCGTGCACAAGATAAACACATGATCGTGGAATTATATTTCTCTGACCTCAAGCAGTACTATCGTATCGAGGTCAATAATGCAGTGATGACATTTAAAGCAATGCAACAACCGACATCGGATGCGGATGTAAAACTTAGTTTAACCAAGCCATTCTTTTTACAGTTAATGACCGGACAGAGTGGGGGCGTTGATTTACTTTTATCCAAGCAAAC
>JASLJB010000007.1 GCA_030152605.1 Acinetobacter sp.
TGCTCGACTGAAACGTGCCAGTCTCAAGTCTGAAATGATCGCGCGTGCCTGTCATCTGAGTGAAAAGCCCAAGCTACTGGATGCAACTGCCGGCCTCGGCCATGACAGTTTGCTGATGGCACATTTGGGCGCCGAGGTGACTTTGGTCGAACGTCATCCGATCCTGTTTAGCCTGCTTGAGGATGCCAAAGCCCAAGCGGCATTGGACCCTTATTTGGCCGAGACTGTGGCGCGGATGCACTTGGTCTTTGCTGATTCGGCTGCTTATTTGGCTGACTGTGCCGCGCAGCAGCGTGGGTTTGATGTGATTTATCTGGATCCGATGTTTCCGCAGCGTGATCAGCACTCAGCCAAAAAACAAGCACAAGTCAAAAAACAGATGCAATTGCTGCATCAGTTATTGCCTGAGGATGGTGAAATGGATCTCGGCGATCAACTGTTGCCTTTGGCGCGAGAGATTGCCAAACGCGTGGTGGTCAAGCGTCCACGACTGGCGGTATATTTAGCAGAGCAGCCCCCCGATCATCAGTGGTCAGGCGACGCATGTCGATTTGATGCCTATTTCAGTTTGGCTGAATGAAGCATTTTGTTAATAGATTCAATACTTTTGATTAAACTGTTATATAGTGAAACGTCGCGTTGTTGATTATATCGTCCATCTTGCGGTGGTTTGAAAATTGATGATGCTGATCGAAGCCATCTGCCCAAACTGAATTTTTATGATAGACCTCAAACCCTCGATTAATTTTTGGCATGATTTCAAAAGTAACCAACGTGCAGGAATGTGGTTATTTTTAGGGTCACGAAAATCATTACAAATCGTAAGACCCTCGATATTACAGCTGATTGTTTGGGGAATATTGGGCGGCAGTGCCAACAGTTTATTCAGCTGGCTCTCGACCGGTACCCAAGGGGTATTTAATCAACAAGGTCTGGTGAGTTATGCACTGTGGCCGTTTATTGCCCTGATCGTTGGGATATTTTTATCACAGCGAACCAATAATGCCCGGCTGATGTTAGTGCCAGCTTTATTATGGTTGGTGCTCGATACGCATATTGCGGTGCTGCAAAGTATTATTCAGTATCTGTTGGTGCTGGATGTTCTGCCTTTCTTTATCTATGACTTCTTGCCGATCATCTTTATGGTGCTGTTTGTGTGGCAGAGTCTGGCTGTGGTTTGGGTCTTTGCCCGTGAGCTACAGTGGCCTTGGTGGGAACGTGCATTGATTATCGGTGCGACGCTATTTACCTTGGTGGTGTGGCAATTATCGGTTCGCGATCAACCGATTTGGAAAACCATTCCGGTACAGCCGAGTCTTTCAGAGCAGGCGTTTTATGCGCAGCCCAAACTGCTGCATGAGGCTTTGGACAAGATCCAGTTTGGTGACTTTGCACAAACCCAGTGGTATTTCCTCGGGGTGGGCGGCGCCAGCTATCAAGATGTATTTAAAATTGAAATTGAACGCATCAAAGAACAATTTGATACCCGCTTTGCCACTTTTGGCCGTTCGATTGAATTGGTGAATAACCCTGAAACCATGACCACGCGCCCGATTGCCACCAAGACCAGTATTGAAATGGCGTTGAAACGCATTGGTCAGCAAATGAATCGTGAAAGTGATGTGCTGTTTATGTACATGACCTCGCATGGCGGCACGGGGCAGTTTGAACTCTCCAATGATCCAATCGACATGGACAACGTCGATCCAAAATGGCTACGCGAAGTGCTGGACAAGTCGGGGATTCGTTGGAAAGTCATCGTGATTTCGGCATGTTATTCAGGCAGTTTTGTCCCAGCATTGCAGTCCCCTGATACCTTGATCGTGACCGCAGCAGCGGCAGATCGTGAATCCTTTGGTTGTGGTAGTGAATCTGACTATACCTATTTCGGACGTGCCTTTTTTGATGAGGCCATGCGTGAACAAAAGACCTTAAAGTCAGCCTTTGATCAAGCCTCGAAAACCGTGGCGAAATGGGAAAGTGCGCAAGGCTTTGAGCCTTCTGAGCCGCAATGGGTCTTGGGTAAAAATATGGAACTGATGTTGCCACAACTTGAGCAATCATTGTTCCCACAACCACAGGCTTTGCCCGCGTCTAATGCAGAGGCAGCAACACCGTCGCAGCCACAAACCCAAACTGTTATCGCGCCGGCAACTGCCGAGCATGCTGCCTTACAATGATCTTTTGCATCTGATCATTATATTTCAATACCTTAGTGATTTTTAAATGTCATCGAATAACAGGAGTAGCATCATGCAATGCGTTCAAAATAATAAAAGCTTTGAGGGTGAACAACGAATTTATCAGTTCCCAAGTCAAACTTTGGCTGGGGAGGCGCGTTTTGGTATTTATCTACCACCGCAAGCCTTGCAAGGGCAGGACTGTGCCGCAGTATTTTATTTGGCCGGCCTGACCTGTAACGAAGAAACCTTTGCGATCAAAGCACATGCGCAGCGCATGGCGGCCGAGTTAGGCCTGATCCTGATTACGCCAGATACTTCACCACGCGGTGATCACGTGGCGCAGGGCGACAGTTGGGATATCGGGCAAGGGGCAGGCTTTTATCTGAACGCCACCCAAGCGCCGTGGGCTGAGCATTTCCAGATGCAAAGCTATATCGTCGATGAGCTTTATCCGCTGATTTTAAAAAGCTTCCCGGTTGCCGCAGATCGCGTCGGGATCTTTGGACATAGCATGGGCGGGCATGGCGCCTTGACCTTGGCGTGGAAGTTTCCTGACTTATTTAAGTCCGTGTCTGCGTTTGCACCAATCTGTGCGCCGAGCCAATGTCCTTGGGGTGAAAAAGCTTTTACTCAGTATTTGGGGGCAGATCGTGAACTGTGGAAACAACATGATGCAACCGAGTTGCTACGTGCAAAAGGTGCTTTGTTTGCTGAAGTCTTGATTGATCAAGGACTGCAAGACCAGTTCTATGCTCAGTTACATCCGGCCCAATATCAGGCGGCATGTGACCAAGTCGGTCAAAAGCTCAATCTCAGACAGCATGAGGGCTATGATCATGGGTATTACTTTATCCAAAGCTTTGTGGATGATCATTTGAATTTTCATGCTGCGCAATTAAGCGCTTAATCAACATATAAAAAAATTATCAACGCGTTATAAATCAGTTATGATGCGATTATTCATTTTTTAATTTCTTCAATGGATTGATTCAATAGCGTATTTAAATCGTTTGAATCAATCCGCAATTGACCGCATCGACGGATAATAAGAGCTACTCTAATAATGCAACATAAAGATCAAATCCCGGACGCGACAGCAGCGCCGACACAGGGAGGTGAGCCTACAACAGGAACGCCAGTCGTCGCGATGACGGATGGGGCATCTCCATTCGATCCATCTGAAACATCGTCCTCGTCTGAAGTCTGGCCACCGATACAGTTGCCATTTTGGGAGACTCCGCCTCCTTTTGGCGGCATCCTGCCGCCTCGTGGCTATCCAGATTACCTCGGTAAAGTACACCGCTTTCAGTTTAACGGCCAAGCCTCGGAATACTTTGGGATTTGGATCGTGAATATCTTGTTGACCATCATTACCTTAAGTTTCTATGCGCCGTGGGCCAAGGTGCGACGTTTACGCTATTTCTATCAGAACACGGACTTTTTTGAACGCAGTTTTGACTTTACCGGTTTGCCGACCAAGATTTTGGTCGGGCGCTTGATTGCGCTGACGATTTGGGGACTGTATGCCTTTGGTTCCAATCTTGAATCCAGCGTTGCGATCTTTGGATTGGTGCTATTTTATTTGGCGATTCCATGGTTACTCCGTGCCACACTGCGGTTTACGGCACGTAATAGTAAGTTTAGTAATAGCCGGTTCTATTTTTCGGGAACTACCAAAGGCGCCTATATTCAATTTTTCTCAGGGCTGTTGATTACTATTTTTACCTTGGGTTTATTTGCACCAGTGATGATTTGGTTTTTTAAACGTTATAGCTTTGATCATTTATATTTGGGTCAACTGCGTTTTAAACTCAATACCGATTGGTCGAGTTATATGACGGCGGTTTATATTCCAGTGTTTATTTCGGTCGGGGTTTTGATCGCCTCAATCTTTTTGCTTGGAATCAGTTTTGGATTTAATGATCCGAACACCATTATGCGCACGGTGACTTTTATTTTTGGTGCTTATTTTGTGGGGATGGTTTTTATTTGGCCGCTGATTCAAGCACGTATTTTTATTGTGACTTGGAATAGTGTGACGCTCGGTGAAAGTCAGTTTAAAACCGATTGCAACCAATGGGCTTATGCGTGGATTGTGGTGACCAACTGGGTGGTGACCATTCTCAGCTTGGGTTTAATGTCGGCATGGGCCGCGATTCGCTTATACAAGTATCAGGTTGAATCGCTCAGCTTGCATCTGAATGATGATCCGAATTTGCTGATGAATATGGCACAGTCTGATCCAAGTGCGATTGGTGAAGAGATTAGTGATATTTTTGATCTGGATATTTCACTTTGATTTTAAATTTTTTGAACTCAGCCTTTAGCTTTAGGGGCTGTTGAGATTTCTTCAGCATTTATTCACCACATAGGAGCACACCGAGATGCAATCAATCGCAGTCGTATTTTACGATGGTGTGCTGTCTCAGCCCCATCAGGCCGAGTTAATGGCAGTCGATTCCAATAGCGTGATGCTGAATTATCTGGTTGATGGGCGCAAAGTCACACAGCGTTTTGACTATGCGCAAATGACCTATATCGGCGCATTGGGACGTAAATTCCCGGTCTTGGAATTGGACAACGATGCGCGGATTGAGCTGCTACAAGCCGATGTTCCCGAGTGGATGAATCTGAAACATAAGACGTTTCAGCAAAAGATTTGGAAACTTGAACGTGCACCGCTATTGATTGCGATCAGTGTGGTGGTGGTCGTGACTTTGGCCGTGTCGATGATCAAGTGGGGGATTCCCTATGCTGCTTATACGATTTCCAAGCAACTGCCGGAAAACTCATTGCAATCCCTCGGTGATCAGGCACAGGAGTATGTGTTTGAATATACCCAACCCTCAGCGTTGAATAAGGGTCAGCAACAGCAGATCAAAGCACAGTATTTACAGCATATTGCCCAAGGCCGTCCTGCCAAAGTGCTGTTTAGAAAAGGGGATAAACTCGGTGCCAATGCCTTGGCTTTGCCGAATAACACCATTATCTTGACCGATGAGTTGGTCGAGTTAGCGCACAGTGACCAAGAGTTATTGGGCGTGTTGGCGCATGAGCAGGGACATTTGCTCAAGCGACATAGTCTACAACAAGCCCTGTCCAGCATTGGCTTTAGTGTGATCTTGATTGCCATCACGGGCGACAGCTCTGATTTGTTGACTGGTTTGCCGATCGCGATGGTAGGGGCCAATTATTCACGCCAGTTTGAACAAGAAGCCGATGCCTATGCCTTGCAGATCATGCATCAACAAGGCATCGAGGTGGCACACTTTGCTAACTTTTTGGAACGTTTAAGCAAAGATGCCGGAGAGGAAGAAGCTGAGCAAAACCCAATCTTTGCCGGTCTATCTTCGCATCCTGCGACCGCAGAGCGGATTAAAATGGTACGTGACTTTGAGGCCAATCCGTCCGCAATAGCCAAAGCCGAATAAACGACGGAGCTGTGCGCAGACAGTTGCTGATTCTCGCGGCTTGCGCTGATCCTTGCGGCTTGTGCTGACAGCAGACATTTGTTGTGGCTTGCGCTGATATTTGCGGCTTGAAGCGCGCGATGAGGCGGCACAGTGAGTGAAAAATCTGCAGATTTTGCCGCCGAGACAGTGTCAGTTTGCTATAATCACATGCTTTCTGAATCACCCGCCAGGTCACCTATGTCCATGTCCAAACCCTATCTTATTGCCCCTTCGATTTTATCTGCAGATTTTGCCCGCCTTGGTCAAGATGTGGAGCAGGTTTTAGCGGATGGTGCGGATGTCGTTCACTTTGATGTCATGGACAATCACTACGTACCGAACCTGACTTTTGGTGCGGGTATTTGCTCAGCGCTGAAAAAATATGGCATCAAGGCACCGATTGACGTGCATTTGATGGTCAGCCCGGTCGATCGTTTGATCGGTGATTTTTTGGATGCGGGTGCAGATATTATTACTTTTCACCCAGAAGCCAGTCACCATATCGACCGTTCATTACAGTTGATCAAATCCGGTGGTGCCAAAGCCGGTTTGGTGTTTAACCCTGCGACTTCACTGCATCATTTGGAATATGTACTCGATAAAGTCGATCAAATCCTGATTATGAGTGTTAACCCAGGTTTTGGTGGTCAGAAATTTATTCCCGGCACCTTAGATAAATTACGTCAGGCGCGCAAAATGATCGAAGCCTCAGGTCGTGATATTCGCTTAGAAGTGGATGGGGGCGTTGGCCCTGCCAATATCCGTGCGATTGCCGAAGCCGGTGCAGATATGTTTGTTGCGGGTTCTGCCATTTTCGGTCAGCCCGACTATAAAGTGGTGATTGATCAGATGCGTGCTGAGTTAGCCAAAGTCGGTTCAGTCGACGCTTAAAGCTGTCCTTCTATCATCCACAGTTTGCCATGCAGCTGTGGATAAGTTTGATGATAACTGTGTGGGTAACCATGTTCATAACCATATGGATAACATGGGTATAGATTAACCAAATCAAGAACAATGACTTGGCGAATGCTTAACCACATAAACATCAA
The DNA here is from genome assembly GCA_030152605.1 of Acinetobacter sp. GTDB lineage: Bacteria > Pseudomonadota > Gammaproteobacteria > Pseudomonadales > Moraxellaceae > Acinetobacter. The sequence goes on from JASLJB010000007.1 coordinate 6,685, forward strand.
ACTGCTGTTTTTCTCGGCAAATATGTCCAATATCGATTGTTTTAGCAGCATGTTTGCGTCCAGTCTGTGTTGTGATGACATGCTGAAATATTCAACATTTGAGTATGCCAAAGTGGATAATTTTTCCACTATAAAACAGCGATCCGAATGCACTGCTGGATAAAAATAAGCCGTTGTTTTAATCGTCAGGTCATGTGTTTTGTCGTATTGTTGCTAGCTTAAATCTGATGTACTTCACCTTAGTTACTTCATATGATTTGCTTGATCATTTTTATTTCAACTGTGGAGGACGGCCTCCCCCCAAGTTTGGGTATTTTGTCAGGACGACCTGAATCTTAAATAGGAGTACAGGTCGTATGGCTTGGATCGTATTAATATTTGCCGGGATCTTTGAAATCGTGTGGGCCTACTCGATGAAGTTGTCCGAGGGTTTCACCCGACTGACGCCGAGCATCATCACCATATTTTTCATGATTTTGAGTTTTGCGCTGTTGGCCTATGCCATGAAGACCTTGCCGCTGGGCACGGCCTATACCATCTGGACCGGCATCGGTGCAGTCGGCTCATTTTTACTGGGGGTGTTTGTGCTCGGTGAACCGGCCACTGCGATGCGGATGTTGGCTGCGGTGTTAATTATCTCAGGCTTGGTGTTGATGAAGCTGTCATCGAGTTAATACTAATTTTTTGAATAGGCTCACTGTAATAGTGGGCTTTTTT
>JASLJB010000013.1 GCA_030152605.1 Acinetobacter sp.
CGGATTGACCTGACTGGCAATGGTGTAATTAAGGTTATACAAACGCGCCATACGTTCCTGTGGAAAGTCACTGCGCACACTACCATCCACCCAACGGGTATTGGCCAGATAAGGCGTGTGCACCCCATCATAGCGCTTGCTAATCAAACGGACCGGGGGAAATAAAATCGGCACCGCACATGAGGCCAATACCGCACTCCAGACCAACAGATCTGGTGAGGTATATTTGTTCATGATGCGCGCATCTTCTTGCGAGGCATCAAACGGCGCCACCGCCACATTAATATCGAGTCCCGAGGTGCGATACGCCTCCTCAAAGGTGACATCACCTAAGTTCTCAATCAGGAATTTCTTAAGATACTTCACATCTGCAAAACCACCATGACCGCGGATCAAGTCTTTGATGCTACGAAAATGAAAAGCCTCACTATAAAAATGATCACCGCTAAGTATATTGGGAATCTCGGCGGCTTCCGACACGCCCAACATCCCGGTCATAATCGCGCCCGCACTTGAGCCAGACAGTACCTTCGGCATCAAATCTTGCTCTAACAAGGCCTTACACACCCCACTATGGAACAGCCCCAAAGTCGCGCCACCAGAGAACATCAGTGCAGGTTGACCATAGGCTTTTTGGCAGTTTTCAAAAAAGTCGGTTTTTTCTTTGAGGCTCAAATTGGCACATTCAGCAGAGGCAATATAGGCCAAGGACTGGCTGACTTCTTCGATATAGTCTTCAATGATTTTTTTGGTGCCGATATAGGTGGTGGTAAAAAGCAGCGGATGGCCAATATTGGCCACATCGTGACTGAGACCTTCACGCAAGATATACATCAGATCCGGGATACGTTTTTGACTGCGATAACGTCGAAGGAGATTGAGGCGATGCGAAATAATCTCTGCATCAAAATAGGGTGAACTGTTGTCATACTTCCATTCCTGCGCCCCACTCTCTTCATCGAGTTTCAGCGCGATGGCTTTCCATTCCTCATAGTTTTCAGCTTGATCGAGTTGTCGTTTTAGCTTTTTAATTCGGTACGCTTGATGGGGATTCAGATCACGGCTGGAGTCTAAGATCATATGTACCTCAATATTCAATTCACTGGATCGCTTGGACGCGTTCTATTTATCAATTGAAATCATATAAGGTTAAGCATCGCGCTTAAAGCTTTATTTTTCAAATGCCGTATAAGCTGCTTGAAAACAATTGATTGCGTTGTTGCACGGACTAGTAGTCAGTTAAAAACAAGTGCTACTATGCCTGACAACACAAATTAAGCATCGAATGATTATGGCTGCTATTGATTTACCTGAAGATTTAATCAAGAAACTCACCGGGGTACTGGATCAGTTACAGCACATGCTGCCTGCGCCAGCAACGGAAACTGACTTTTCTGCACCGGCCTTTCGCTGGCAAAACCGTCAACTGATCGCGATTCCGCATCCCAAAGCCATGCATTTGGACGACTTAAAAGGCATCGAAAAACAAAAAGCCAAGATCCTGCAAAACACTGAACAATTTTTAAATGGCTTACCCGCCAACGATGTATTGCTCACCGGTGCGCGCGGTACCGGTAAATCCTCGATCGTGCGGGCACTACTGACCCAATACCGAGATCAAGGCTTACGTTTAATCGAGATTGAACGTGATGATTTGTCTGATCTGCCCTTGATTCAAAAACTGATTCAGCATCGACCAGAAAAATTTATCGTTTACTGTGATGATCTGGCCTTCAATGCCGAAGATGAAAATTATCGTAGCCTCAAGAGTGTGCTCGATGGTTCCTTACAGTCCGGTGGCAGTAACTTTATTATCTATGCCACCAGTAATCGCCGTCATCTGCTGCCTGAGTTTATGCATGAAAATATCCCCCAGACTCGGGTAGATGTCCCGCAGTACAAAGAACTCCATCCACAAGAAGCCATCGAGGAAAAGATTTCACTCTCCGATCGCTTTGGTTTATGGCTGTCGTTTTACCCGATGGATCAGCAGTTGTATTTAGACATCGTGGCGCACTATCTGGCCAAAGAAAACTTTGAATTTGATGACTTTGCACGCGCGGAGAGCCTGCGTTGGTGCCAAGCTCGGGGGCAACGCTCAGGTCGCGCCGCCTATCAGTTCTCAAAACATTGGATCGGATCACAGCGCTTATTACAACAGCAGTCCGCAGACTAGCTCAGCGCTGGTCGTGCAGCAGCAGATGCGATTGTCGGACAACATCCACAAATAGTTGTCCTGTATTGCAGCAACATTGTCCTTCGCGCTGCTGTAATTTGTTCTAGGATTTTCATACCTTGTAAAACTTGTTATGAGGTATGGAGTTCAAACAATGAAAATTAGTCCACCTGTATCCATACTCAGTAAGATTATTGGTCAAGGCCTATTATGGGCCAAACCGTTCTTGGATAGCGCCGATGCGCATTCGACCTCTGCCTTTGAGCATCAGGATATTATCCTCCCCCGTATAGATGAAAAGTTTTATAGCTGGACCCATTATGGGATTTTTTTTCCAGCTCTACCCGAACCGCACCGCTATCTCAATATTATGATTTTACTCGGAACGCCGAGTGCTTTGGCTTTCGACCAAGATGATTTGGTTGAGCATCCACCACGCCAAACCGCAACCTTGTTTTCCGGCACAGCAGCAGTACAACCCTTGCTCAAGGCCTATTTAATCCCGCAAGACACCGAAATTGACCCCGATGGAGACTATTTAAAGTTCGCTCAGGAACTGGAAATTCGTGGTGCATTTCCCGATATCGCCATCAGTGGTCAATATGATGCACTCAAGTTTAATTTTCAGCTTACCCTCACCGAGCATGTGTCTTGGTTTTTTAAAAGTCCGGTCTATGATCATTTTAGTGTGCTGGCTCAATATCAAGGTCAGATCGAGTCTCAAGGTCAGTGCCTCGACAGCTCGGGCTTATGCACCTATGAATATGCACGTGCCGCGGGTCTACACAGCCTGCTTCAGCAACGCATCGATGATTACTACAAGATTCCTTTAGATTTTTTTAGCTATCAAATCATCAACCTTAACCCGAGCACCCAAATCCTATTACTCAAAGTCGATCTACTCAATAAACCGGCAGTCACCACGCTGTATGTGCGCCAACTTGAACATGAGGCACAAGTATTCCATCAAGTTGAATTTAAAGTTATCGCACATCATTTGGATGATTACGTGGCACCGAATGGTGACAAGATGCGCCTCCCCAAAGTCTTTAGCTGGCAAGCTTTTGACGCCGAGGGCAAGCCATTTTTTGACATCTACGCCACAGTGGATACCCCCTATCAGTACGGCTATGGGCGCGGTTATGTCAATAGTTATCGCTATAGTGGCAGCTACCTAGGTGAAGAAATCACGGGCCAAGGCTATATGGAATACATCAACATCGAAGACCAAAGTCTTTTTATTGACGATACCGAGGAACACGGCTTCGTCGAAGACCAGATCTAACTGCGCTGCACACCAGCCTCGATCAAGCGCATCGACCAAAAAAATCCCAGCCTTGAATGTCAAGGCTGGGATTTTTAATCAGCACCGCAATGGCGTAAATAACGTCGTCGCGCTTGCGATTTATATACAACTGCGCGATCGATATTATTTGCGCTGGTTATACACCGCTTGTGCTGCTGCTAAATTTTTACGCATATCATCGATACGTTTGCTGTTGGATGGATGCGTTGACAAGAATGAACCGCCACCAGCACCATCAAGCTTATTCATTTTTTCCCACAAGGTGATCGCCGCTTTTGGATCATATCCAGCACGCGCCATCATCATCAAACCACCTTGGTCTGCACGGCTTTCGAGGTTACGTGAATAAGGCAAGCCCACACCCACTTGACCACCAAAGTCGAGTGCCGCAGAGCCCACTTCACCGAGGCTATTGCCCGCATAGCTTTTACCAATCCCGATCGCGATATTGGTTAATGCATCTGCACCGATTTTGTTTTTAGAATGCTCTTCTAAAGCATGAGTCATCTCATGGCCCATGACTGCTGCGATTTCAGCATCAGTCAAATTCAGTTTATTCACGATACCGGTATAGAACACCACTTTACCGCCTGGTGCCACATACGCATTGACTGCGTCTGCTTTGAGTACCGCCAATTTCCAATCAAATTTTTGACCAGTTTGGTTCATTTGATCCGCATACGGAATCATGCGCACAAACACGGCGTTAATACGACGATAAGTACTTGAACTGGTATCCAAGGTCTTATTGTCACGCGCTTCGTTGACCGTTTTATTGAAGCCCTGGGTTGCCGCCATATTTAAGGTTTGAGAATCCGCCCCTGCCATATCCGCGATCGTGGTACATCCCGACAAAGATATTAATGCTGCTGTAGAAACAGCAAGCAATATTTTGTTTTTCATAGATATGCTCCAACACACATGCACTTTATTTTTCAGAGATTATAGACAAAGCTGCACGCAGTTGATAGCACTACATGATGTAGATTCGACCTATATTATGTAATTTGTGATGGGTTTATTACTTTTATTATCCAGTAAATTAAACAAAGCACATTTAGTATTAAATAGAACTGACTCAACGCTTTAATTTTATCCTCGACCACAACACTCTGGCGTTTAATCATCAAGAATACATTTTGAATGAAAATCACCGGGATCAACACGCAAGCGATCATGATGGTCATGCCAACAAAAACTTGGAATAACAATTCCTGATCCTTGACTTGCATGGCCGTGATCCACATCGCCAAGGTCGGCGCGCCACCAATCGCAAAAATAAAAGAGTGGATAATGGTTTTGGAAATATTGGGAAGTAACTTCATCGAATGACCACATGAGTTTTATAAGGAGCGAATACGCCTGAATGATCAAATTGAATTTTTTCAGTTCTACAGTTTTAACTGGTTTTTTAAAAGTCCAACACTCAACTTTAGTCGGCTTCACAGCACGAAGCCCGCCTAGATACAACAAAGCCTCCGTGATGGAGGCTTTGGGAGATCGAGCATCAAATCAATACTCGAACAGGCATCTCAATTAAGCATCAAATGGATGCTTGATCACGATGGTTTCAGCGCGGTCAGGACCGGTTGAAATGATCGCGATTGGGCAATCAATCAATTGCTCAATACGTTTGACATAAGCCAATGCATTTGCAGGTAGTTGATCCACTTGGGTTAAACCAACGGTTGACTCTGACCAACCTGGCATGGTTTCGTAGATCGGTTTCAAGGTTTCAAATGCCAAGGCATCTGAAGAACCCACACAACCTGAATCTGCAGCTTCATAGCCTACACAGATCTTAACTTCTTCTAGACCGTCTAAAACGTCGAGTTTGGTCAAGCAGATCCCCGTCAATGAGTTCACATCAACAGAACGACGTAGAATTTCAGCATCGAACCAACCGCAACGACGTTGACGACCAGTAGATGCACCAAATTCATGACCGACGGTACCGAGGTGTTTACCAATCGCATCACCTTGATCATTGGCAGCATCGTAAACCAACTCAGTTGGGAACGGACCTGCGCCAACACGTGTGGTATAGGCTTTGGTGATGCCGAGTACATAGTCCAAATGCAATGGACCTAGACCAGAACCTGAGCTTACGCCGCCCGCAGTGGTGTTTGAAGAAGTCACATACGGATATGTACCGTGGTCAACGTCAAGTAATGAACCTTGCGCGCCTTCAAACATCATGTTTTGGCCGTTTTTACGGTAGTTGTGCAGCTCAGTGATCACGTCGATCACTAATGGTGCCAACACTTCACGCCATTGGTCACAAAGCGCCAATACATCTTCAAGTTTTACCGCTTCAACGCCGTAGAACTGAGTCAATTGGAAGTTGTGGTATTCCAACAACTCAACCAATAAGTTTTTGAAGTGTTCGCCACCACGGACCAAATCCGCAACGCGAACAGCACGACGTGCCACTTTATCTTCATACGCTGGACCAATTCCGCGACCGGTGGTGCCGATTTTGGCATTACCACGTTTTTTCTCGCGCGCTTGGTCAAGTGCGATATGGTTTGGAAGAATCAACGGGCAGTTTGGAGAAACGCGTAAACGTTGTTTGACCGGCACGCCTTCTTTCTCAAGGATGTCCATTTCTTCAATCAATGCAGCAGGTGAAAGTACAACACCGTTGCCGATTAAGCACATCACGTTGTCACGTAAGATACCCGATGGAATGAGATGGAGTACTGTTTTCTTGCCGCCAACCACAAGGGTATGGCCCGCGTTATGTCCACCTTGATAGCGAATGACCGCTGCCGCTTGATCCGTGAGCAGGTCGACGATTTTACCTTTACCTTCGTCGCCCCATTGGGTACCGAGTACCACAACATTCTTGCCCATAATAGCCTCATTACATCATGCTGTTAAAATTGAACTGTTCCAGTCAACT
>JASLJB010000087.1 GCA_030152605.1 Acinetobacter sp.
GGAATGCTCGCTTTATTGTACAGGCGAGTCTGGTCAGTTAAGGCGGTGCTTATGATGTCCAATCAAACAACAATCTTAAATTACAGCGCTCACGGCAAAGACAATGACCATCACAATGCAGAGAGCGAAATTTTAAATCATGTGATCCATCGCTTGGGTCAGCAGACTCAGGAGTCGATCGCGCTGATTCCGATTATGGGAGGATTAACCAATCTTAACTATCGACTGCGGCTCAATGATCGAGATTACTTTGTGAAAATCTTTGCGGCGGGCACAGCACAATTTATCGACCGGCAATTGGCCTATGAGGCGGCACAGCAGGCGCATCAACTTGGTATCGCGCCGCAAGTGATTGATCTTGATCTAGCGCAGGGCGTTGAGGTGGTTGAGTTTTTGACAGACTATCGCCCAAGTCGATCGGCAGACTTTAGTCGCTTAGATTTTTTGCAGGCTGCGATTGGTCTGTATCAGCGCTTACATCGCGCGCCAATGCTGTCTCGGACTAAAACTGTATTTGACATGACTGAGGAACATATTCAGCAAGGCGATCAATTGGGTGCCTTGCGGCCGCACAACTTTGCCAGTTTGATGCACAAGTATCATCAGGCCAAGCGCGCATTTTTAGCCTCAGGTCTAGATTTGGCGCCGTGTCATAACGATCCGATGCCGGGCAATTTTATGGTCAATCTGGATGCTCAGGGTCGGATTCAGCAGATGCAGTTGATTGACTTTGAATATGCCTCCAACAATGAGCGGGCTTATGAGATCGGGGTGTTTCTGGGTGAACTGTTTGTTGATGAGCTGACCAGTATGCAACTGATCGAGCAATACTATGGTCAGTTGCGTAACGATCTGTTGGCACGGGTCAATGTGGCGCGTGCTGTTGCTGATATGAAGTGGGGATCATGGGCGATGCAACAGCGGCAGCTCTCGGATTGGGATTTTGATTATCACAAATACGGGATTTGGAAATACGCCAGAGCCAATAGCCTGTTTCAGGACCCACGCTGGGAGGATTGGCTGAGGGCGATTTAGGTTTCAAGTAAATAGCCTAAGCAGAGTGGGATGGGCTGGGTTAAAACCAGTTGATTCTTAGTCATAAAAACTCACTTCAACAGGAAGCCGTTGCTTTAAATCCACCCCAACCCTCCTTTTAAAAAAGGAGGGAGCGTTGTGTATCGTATTTGGTATTGATTTCAAGGGAATTCCCCTCTTTAAAAAAGATGAGCCATATATGGCGCAAGCGGGGAGATTTACAGCTTAAGATACAAGATGAAATGTCTTAACTGACTGGTATTAATCCCAACCTTGTTTTTCTGTGATTTTTAAGTGTCACCATTTGAAATAAAATATTTTTAATTCTGGGGCGTTCCCTCCTTTTTTAAAAGGAGGGCTAGGGTGGATTCAACAATCTTGGATTTATGCCAGAAGTGAATTTTAAAGCTGATTATTTTAAATCAACACTTTATATTGCAACTCATTACTATTATTACATCTCTAGCGCCATCTTTGTTGGTGGAATTCTAACAGCGCCTAACCAACAACTGCATGCAGAACGGAATAAGCAATATATTGCCGCCGTGTAAATAGCCTAAGCAAATTAAATCCTCACAGGCATAAACGACATCAAGCAACATACTGCTCAGCATTCAAATCATGCAAACAAAAAAAGAGCGCAATCAATGCGCTCTTTTTTATGGGGACCTGGTGATCGCGGTTAGGCGATGAACCAAGTGTAGTATCCCCAGATCATCAGTGGCCATGCAACAAATGGACTAAATAGCCATTTCCACAGCCAGAAGTGCGGGATAAATCCAACACCATGGATAAAGCCACCTGAAATACCAATCATGATAAACATCATGGCAGAGTGACTATATCCACCGTTGGCATCTAACATTGCACTCGGATGAATCAATAACACGCCTGCAAGTGGCGTTGCCAACAAAAATGACAGAGCCATCGCAAACTTATTAAGTTTTGTTTGCTTTGTTAACACACCAGCTTCAGTCATGTCTTATTCCTCATCTAGATCTTGATTATGCTCGATATAGAGTGCGCTGAGTACACCTGCAAAACACGCCATCAACACACCTAAAATCCACGCAAAGTACCACATATTCTTTCTCCGTTCGCAGACCTTAGTACAAGGTATGAGTATTGTCTTGGATGTGTTTTTTGGTGATCACGCCCCACATTTTGTAATAACACCAAGTTGTGTATATCAAAATAATAGGAACAAAGATAGCCGCAACCACGGTCATTACCGTCAAGGTGTTTTTACTTGATACTGCATCCCACATGGTCAAGCTGACCATTGGATTCAAGCTTGAAGGCATCAAGAATGGGAACAATGCAAAACCAGCAGTTAAGATCGCGCCAGTCACTGCAAGGGTAGAACCCAAGAAGCTCATGCCCGCTTTGTCTTTTGCTGCAGCTAAGATGATCAAGATACCGCCCAAGATGGCCATCACCGGTGCAACGATGGTGATCGGATAGTCGCTGTAGTTGTTCATCCAACCTGGGTTGGCATCAGTCAAGACTTCTTTGGCCAATGGGTTTGCAACACCTGCGATGTCATACGGTTCTACCAATGTATAACCTTGGATGCCACCGAAGTATAACCAAGCACCTGCAAGCAAGAAGCACGCTAGGAACACGATACCTGACCACATGGTTGCTTTGGCAGAACGCTGACGTAAGTCGCTGTCTGTACGAAGCATTAACCAAGCACCACCATGCGCACACAACATCGACAAGCTGACGATACCGCATACCAATGCAAATGGATTCAACAGGGCAAAGAAGCTACCGGTATAGGTTGAACGAACTGTTTCATCCAGTGTAAACGGTACACCGAGGAACATGTTGCCGAACGCGACACCAAATACTAGGGCAGGAACCGCACCACCGACACATAGACCCCAATCCCAAGCTGTACGCCATTTGGTATTTTCCAGTTTTGAGCGATAGTCAAAACCTACAGGTCTTAAGAACAGTGCGAATAGCACCAGTAATAGTGCCCAGTACATGCCTGAGAACGCAGTTGCATAAACCATTGGCCATGCAGCAAAGAGTGCACCACCGGCAGTCACGAACCAAACTTGGTTGCCTTCCCAGTGCGGTGCAATGGTGTTAATCGCAGCACGACGTTCTTCGTCATTCTTACCGACAAATGGCATGATGGCCATTGAGCCCATATCAAATCCATCGGTAAGGGCGAAGCCGATTAGCAATACGCCAACCAGTACCCACCAAATGATTTTGAGAAGTTCATATTCGATCATGATTGATTCTCCTCTTTGGCGTTGTTCGCAGCTTCAATTTTTTCAAAGTGATAACGACCGGTGTGTAGAGAACTTGGTCCTAAACGAGCGA
>JASLJB010000089.1 GCA_030152605.1 Acinetobacter sp.
AGATCAGCTTCAATGCAGGGCAACGTATTACTCTGTTTGGTTCGATTGCGATCGCACTGGAAATTGTCTTGATCGGCTACTTCTCAACACGCGTGAATTTGGCCTGTGTGACGGTGCTGCAATTGGCCTTTGCCTCGATCATTTGCTTTGCCTGCATGCCCTTGAATGGCGAATATCAGATGCCTGCATTTTCATGGCCTTTGCTGTCGATTACACTCGGCTTGGGCTTGGCCAGTGCATTGATTCAGATGGTGATGAATTGGGCACAGCGCTCGGTCGATCCTGCACAAGCCGCGATCATCTACGCTGGAGAACCCGTCTGGGCGGGGATTTTTGGACGCATCGCTGGTGAGCGACTGCCTGCAAGTGCACTCCTCGGTGGACTTTTGGTGGTGCTGGCCGTGATCATCAGTCAGTTAAAGCCCAAGCGCTTCAAACAGAAACGCACACAAAACGCCGGTCAAGAGCTGGATCACTAGCATTGGTGGTGCTCTGCAGATCGAGCACGCTAAAAACAAAAATGGACATGCTGATACGCATGTCCATTTTTTTACTGATTGCTGTTATTGAAGCCGTTGTTAGTGCTGCTGAATGTCCGTATACATGGCTTTGTTTTCATTCAGGGCGATGATGCCACGAATCGCACGATAGACGATCCATACCCATGACAGCCCGACCACCGCCACACAGAAAATCATGCCTCCCACTGCGACACCCGCAAATGCATTTTCATTGTTGCCTGTGAAAAATAGAAAGAGAAACGGCACAAAAGCAATGATGTTCCAAATGAGATACCACCAAAAAGTGCGAATTTGCCAAGTAAAGTGACTGGCATAGATACTGCCTTGCACATCATTGCGTTTCACATAATTGATGATCAAGGCCACCAAAGCTAAAATCCCCGCACTAAAAATTGCAACGATATAGAGGATATACAAAACCAAAGTCAACGTTTTCAAAGAGTTCTGATCAACTTGCGCATGCGGATTGTTGTAATGAATATTTGTAGTCATAAAAATGCTCTTGTGTTGTACTTGGCCCCCAAATCACGAGTGTTTAAAAACCAAGAACGTTAAAAGGTGATATTAACCACACTAATAATAAAATATTAAATACAATCGTCAGTTTATAAATCTTTTTAAATGGTTGTTTTTGTGTTTTATGTCGCAATTTCTCTTGCGCTAACCACGCCGCGGGCCATCCGCCCAAAAATGCCAAAATATGCAGACTTTGTTCTGGAATACGGCGTTGCCCCAATTGCGCTGCTTCTTTATCTTGGGCATAACACCAATAGCAAATCACATTCATGATCACGATAAACAACAGCACAAGACTCGGAAGCAGGTTTAAAGCGGCCAAGACACCCAAAACAATGATATAGATGCTGATCAAGATCTGCATCGGCTGTAACTTTGCTTTCGGTGTGTGCTGCTGTTGACGCTGCTGCCCAGCCTGATGACCAGCTTTCGCTTCTGAGGCTTTGAGATAGATCACTTGGTTGGCACGAAAACGTCCTTTGCCATCCACAGCGACTGCATAGTCCAAACCACAGCCGACGATCGGCCGTGGTCCTTGACGCGCAAAGTCTTTGATATGAATAAATACCCGTGCTTTGCTGGTGTCAAAGGGTTGAATAAAGCCGTAACCCTGATCATCAAACCATTCAACTAAACGACCTTGATCACGCATTTTTATTCCCCCTGACTAACAAGATGATCTATCAATGCTTAAAACTTAAAGCACTGCCTTAAGGCGTTCGAGCAGTAAGTTTCGCATTTCTAATGGATTTTTATGCAGAATATCATCACCTGTGCGTTCATGCATTTGATTCTTGAGCGCAACATCTAAACGCATCAACCAAAAACGGCACGCCACCACAGCCAAATACACCTCTAAACAAGCCAACTCATCCGCAGTCAGTGCCCGCACCGCTTGGTATGCAGTCATAAACTGATCATAACGTTCGGCGTCCAAATGCAAGGCTGGAAAGTTGGTACAGAAATCATTGATACTGATCGCGATATCGAACAAGAATTCATCTTGATTCAGCTCATAGAAATCTAAAATCCCAGTTAAGCGCTGCGCTTGGAACAAGGTGTTGTCGCGAAACAGATCAGAATGAATCAAGCCTTGTGGTCGATCAGGATGTTGTTGTTTCTTGTGTTGAAACAGATCCACCACCTGTTGCAGCAACGCCGCATCATCACGGTTCATACGTGCTTTAAATTCAACCGCCACTTGTTTCCAATACTCATGGTTACGGTTAAATTGGCGCTGTAATGGAAAATCTTGTAATGCCACATGTAACTGCGCTTGCGCGGTGGCAATCGCCGCCACTTGCTCAGGCTGCGGCTGATCAGGATGCTCACCAAATAAACGTGGTGCAATTTGTGCGGGTTTATCTGCAAGGCAATGAATGGCTTGGGCATGATGTTTCAACGGTACTGCCACAGGTAAGCCATGCGCAGCCAAGTGATCCAAAACTGGTACGATCTCACCGGCTTGCTCGGCATTCATATCCTCAAATACCGTGAGCACATATTGTTGTTGATCGGCACAGCGTAAAAAGTAATTGGTGTTTTGAATGCCGCCTTGAATCGGAATTAGTTCAATCACTTCAAGTCCATAGGCTGCTGCGAAGATTTGGACCTGCTCTAAACTTAAAGTGGTATACACCGACATAGAAAACCTGCAATAAAACTAAAATAAGTTTGATAGAATACTCGTTCGTCCTACCGAGGTGTAGCATCTCGCGAATAGAGTTTTATAATCGGCTGATATTTTTGGAAAAAATTATGCTTGCTAAACGTATTATCCCTTGTCTAGACGTAGATAATGGCCGTGTGGTGAAAGGTGTGCAATTCCTTGATATTCGTGATGCAGGCGATCCCGTTGAAGTGGCACGCCGGTATAATGAACAAGGTGCTGATGAAATCACCTTCCTCGACATTACCGCGACCTCCAATGGTCGTGATACCACGTATCGCACTGTAGAGCGTATGGCGGAAAGTGTATTTGTACCCCTCACGGTTGGCGGTGGTGTACGTAAAGTTGAAGATATCCGTTTATTACTCAATGCTGGTGCCGATAAAGTCAGCATTAACTCGGCGGCAGTCTTTAATCCAGAGTTTGTTCAAGAAGCCTCGCAACGCTTTGGCGCACAGTGCATCGTGGTCGCGATTGATGCCAAGAAAACCGCAGAAAATAAATGGGAAATCTTTACCCACGGCGGTCGTAAACCGACAGGCATTGATGCGATTGAATGGGCAGTCAAGATGGCTGACTTCGGTGCAGGTGAACTGCTGATCACCTCAATGGACGCCGATGGTACCAAAGCTGGATATGACTTGGCCTTGATGCGTCAGATCAATGATCGCGTCACAATCCCAACCATCGCCTCTGGCGGTGTCGGCAATTTACAACATTTGGCCGATGGCATCTTAAAAGGTGGTGCTGACGCAGTACTTGCCGCCAGTATTTTCCACTTCGGTCAACACACCATTCCTGAAGCAAAACAGTATTTGGCTGCCCAAGGCATCGAGATGCGTTTGTAATTTAAGTAAGTTGTAGACAACCAAATAGACATAAAAAAAGGAGTCCTTTCGGACTCCTTGAGAATTGAGAAATTACAGCGCAAATATTACTTAATTTAATCACTCAATCAAAATTGTACTGCGTCTTGCAGTAGACCAATATCATACTCTATTTCCACCCAAACAGAATCATTTTTTTTGATTTGTTGATCTATTTTTCCAAACCTCGAAATAAAAAACTATTTTCTTAATTAACAACGAAGTATTCCAAATACAAACCACGATCTAACTTTATTTTCCACTAAACAGTGCGTTGTTGGTTTTCAAGTAATACGGGCTTTGAAGCAGCCAGTATGTGCGCTGGGAAATAAGTCTCCACCCGTTGCGTCAACCATCGCGACAAGGCTTGTGGCAGTTTGATTCCCAACGGATTTTGTTCTTGCAAATCCGCAGATGAAATCACCCGTGTACCGAGCAGATAATCAAACCACGGTTTGGTCACGCACCAATTCGCATCTTGGTTGGCATTCATATGATGATCATAATGCCAAGGAATGCTTTTCTTTGCCCACTCAGGCGAAAGATGTGAACGGCGATGCACATAGTAATAGTTACAGGCGCTATAAATTGCGGCAGCGGCCATGCCCTTGGAAAAGGGATAAAAAATTGCGCTGGCCACACCTGCCACCACCGCCAAAGAAACAATTTCATTTTCAGTACGCCAATGACTGAGGCCTTCAACATAGCTGTGATCATGAAAACTGTGCCGACGTACTTCGCGATGGTGTTCCCAGTGTGAACGCATGCTTTTCGACACAGGGCTATAACGTGCCTGCCCTTTGCGATGCGTACCATGTAGGATAAATTTATGTGCCACCCACTCAAAGCCATTGGCGAGTACCAATCCCGCGATAAATCCCTTTAGCATCTGCCGACTCCTTGAATTTGAATCGTTTTAGTTTTTGATGAATCCAAACTATAAATCAATTCAGCGAGCAAATATTGACTGGATCAGCCTACAAAATTGACAAATCACGACAAGCTCAATCAGTGACTCTCGAGCCAAGACATATACATCGATCGGCAATAATGTTAAATATATTCGACTCTTATATTCAATTCTGCGCTTAACATCTTTATGAACACAGGCCAAATCACTCAGGACTACTCTGGGACAGTCTATGGCGGACTGGGGCAGCTGCTCTATGATTATTGTCAGGCGCAGCAACTCCCCATCTCAGCATCATTACGCCAGATTCAACAACTGCCACGCTTTGCGTTTAGCCTGTGGCGTGAACTCCTCGATGACATCGCCGAACAGGTCGATCGTTCTGGATTGGGATTGGAAATCGCGGCCTATGTGGAACCCAAGCACTTGGGCATTCTGGCCTATATCGCCATGTCGAGCGATCGCTTAGCACAAGCCTTATCTCGCTATGCGGACTTTTATCGTTTGATTTATGATGGCAGTCCGCTGCAGATTGAAACGCAGGGAGCATATCTGCATATACGCTGGGGGGATTTGCCTGCTCCTTTGGTGACCCAAATCACCGATGAGATCGCGATTGCACTCTTGGTACAGTTCCTCAAACACAGCCTAGGTCTAGATAGTGTCTTTGTCCATCAGGTCAACTTTTGCCAACCGCAGCCCTCGAACATCCAGATTTATCACCAGTATTTTGCCTGTCCAGTCAAGTTCTCACAGCCACATACCGAATTAATCCTATCAGCACACATACTGCAACAACCCATTCAGCAAGCCGATCAAACCTTAGAACAACTCTTGATGCAACAGGCTCAAGCCTTACTCAAGCAATTACCCCATAGCACTCAGCTCGACGAACGCTTGCAGCAAGGTATTTTGCATGGCTTACAACGCAATGACTATCGGATCGAGCGCATCGCGACACAGCTCAACATGTCAGTTCGTCAATTACAACGCCATTTGCAGCAACAACACAGCAGCTACCAACAACGGGTACAACACATTCGACACATACTGGCGATGCAATATTTAAAAGACCCATTGCTGAGCCTACAAGATATTGCCTTACTCTTGAGCTACTCAGAACAAAGCGCCTTTCAGCGCGCATTTAAACAGTGGACTAGGATGACACCCAAACAATGGCGTCAGCAGCACGGTGAGCAGCCGACACCCATAAAATCAAACCTCAAGCCTAAATCAACTCAGTAAATCCTAGGATAGCTACGCAATTTGTGGCATCGAGCGATGAGTTTTATAAAAAAGGATTTTCAATATCCTGCGGTTGTTGTAATTGGATTTTTTCTGGAAGGTCTTGTTGTTGTTCTAGCGTCGTGACCACGTCATTGATAAAGGCCTGTAAAGTCTTGGCAACCTCTAAGCCCTGTTGGTCTTTGGCGATTTGCAAATTGCCATAAAGATTGATGCAATCAAACTGATTTTCCAAAGTTAAATCGTGAATTGAATGCGAATCTGTTTCCGTTGCAAAGGGTTTAAACATGTTGGCACCTCAAACAATATTGATGGGGATTTCGCCCCATCATAGCAGTCTTGTTTCACGGCAATCGCCGAATCATTTTAAAATTTGTAATAAATAATGCAGCGCATTTTCAGCAACTTGCTTGAGTAGATCCGACTCTCCTGCCGTAGCACTTCCCTGCGCTTGGGTACTCTTCGTCGTCCCCCCTGCAAGCATCGCTTGTGCGGGTTGGAATTTTTTCTGTAGCGCTTTCAGTTGCTCACTCGAAACATCTTGGGCACATTGGCTGGCACCATCCCAGTGTGAATAGGCCAAGGGCTGATTGGGCTTGACCTGTGAACCTCTGAGCGGCAGTTTATAGATGTTACGTTTTTGCTCTGCTGTCAACTGTGGAAATAAATTGATTCCCAACTGATCTTCAAGCTCGCACACACTGATCACTTTGACCTGAAGCGAATTGTTATTGGGTGCATAGTAGGCCCCAATCGCGCCAGTCTTGGGAATATAAATTGCTTTATAAACGGCGGTCGGGACGATCACGCCTTTACCAATGGTTTTCAAGCGCTTGCCACTAAATACCGGGCCAGTGATGACATAAACATCATGTTTTTGCTTGGTCACCATCGCACGTGTGGCTTCTTCGAGTTCACGCCAAATTTGCTGATTGTTCTTCGGCGCTTGCGGCACCATGTTGGCTAAAGAAAAACTATCGGCTTGCGACTGCTTGGAGGGCATATCGCCATTTGGTGCCATATGGCCGCGATCATAGCCCGATCCCCGATAGTCGGAGAGTAACGCACGATGCTCAAGCTTGACCCGCGGTTCTTCATGAAAGCTGTCTTCACGTTTAATCTTTTGGCTCAAGCGCATTGGACTTAAATGTTCTGCAGACCACAATGGGGTCTTCGATGCCCCAGAATACATTACATTAAAGCCATTAAAGCACAGCGGATAGCTATGTTGATTGAGGCTTTCTTTGTTGAGAAATGGAGGCTGATCACGATAAAACTGACTGAGGCAAGTTGAATCAGCACCCGCAATCGAAGGAATATATTGAGATATTTTATCTTGTCCAAACGCAAATGCGATTACGCCTGAAATCACGACACCCGCTAGAACTTTTATACGAGAGTAATTCAACCGAAGTTCCCTAAAACAATGTATAGCCCGCAACACCTGTGGCGTTGAACGATCTTTTAAGAAGAAAAATGCAACGAAACAGCTTAACAAGCCCCCCCTTCGAAGTACACCGAGACAGGACACAACCGTATAAAGCTTAGGCAATAGCTGTGCAATAAAGCAGCACTCCAGTTTAGCTTTGTTGTTTTTGTAATATATTTTAGATGTGAAAAAGATATTTTTGGGTGCGCTGAATTGAAACCTCAATCCGGACTATGCCAAGCTTTAATGCTCAGCTGACACTTTATAAAATGCAAAGTCATTATAAAGGTTGACATTAAAAAAGGAGAACGTCATGCGTTTACAGCTCATCGGTTTACTATCAGGCTTATCAATCATCAGTGCATCAGCATTTGCAGAGCCACAGGTGCAAGCAGGAGAAACACTAGAAAGCTTATCGCAAGCTAAAGTCACCACCACCATCAACGGTCAACCAGGTTCACTACAAGACCTGATTTCAAGTGGTAAAGTTCAAATTGTGGGTGATGCCAATTCAGCACAGCAAGCCCCTGCCCAAGGTTCGATTGCTGCAACGGATCAAGACATCCCAGCACAACAAACTGAACCTGCACAAGCCCCAATCAATCCAAATGCAGCGGCGATTGAAGCCACAACAGCACCTGCCGCAGCAGAGCTTCAACTCGAAGATCCTGAGTTAACTCAGCCTGCCCAAAACTAAGCAGACTGCGCGATATCAGCCGAAAGACGCAGCAGCTTGAGGCGAGAGAATAAAAAACCAAGGCATTGGCCTTGGTTTTTTATTGCTTTAAATTTATCGCTTTAAATCACTCGCATCACGGATCATGCTTCGCCTAGATTAGATTTCAATCTGGCTCCCCATTTCCACCACACGGTTCGGTGGAATCTGATAGAAGTCACTGACCGCACTGGTATTGCGTTGCATCGAGATAAACAGTTTCTCACGCCACGGCGCCATGCCATCCCCAACGGTATGAATCAGACGATCGCGGGAAATAAAGAAACTGATATGCATCATGTCCAGTTCAAAGCCCAGTTGGTCATACGCCAATTGCAAAGCACTTGGAATATTCGGCTGATCTTTAAAACCATAATAGACAAAGATTCGATAGAAACGATCATCCATCTTCTCTACCCGCACCCGTTCAATACTCGGCACATAAGGCACATCACGCGTTAGCACGGTAATCATGATATTCCGCTCATGCAGCACCTTGTTATGCTTGATGTTATGTAACATGGCATGCGGCACGATATTCGGTGTTCCGGTCAGGAAAATCGCATCCCCTGGCACAAAGATTGTTTCATCACTTAAGCTCACGCTTTTGATAAATAGATCAATCGGTAAGGCATCTCGTTCCATGCGCTTTAGTACGATCGCGCGACCATCTTTCCAAGTCATCAACACGGTAAACATCACCGCACCAATCAAGATCGGCACCCAACCACCGGCTGCGATTTTGAGTGAGGTGGATGCTACAAAGATCAAGTCAATCAACAAGAATGGCACAGCAAATAGCGCCACTTTCCAGATTGGCCAACGCCAAAACCCATAAGCCAAAACCGAGATCAAGATGGTGCCACAGAGCATGGTCATGGTCACAGCCACACCATAGGCACTGGCCAAATGCTCACTGCTTTTAAACAGGATAATCAAGACCAAGACCGAGAGGAATAGCACCCAATTAATAAAGGGCACGTAAATCTGCCCTTGTTCTACATCCGAAGTATGGTGCACAGTGAGGCGCGGTAGATAACGTAACTGAATCGCTTGGTTTGCCATCGAAAATACGCCTGTAATCACTGCTTGGGATGCGATTACCGCCGCAGCTGTCGCCAATGCAATCATCGGATACAGCGCCCATTCTGGAATCAACATATAAAATGGATTGGCAATCGCAGCAGGATCACGCAATAACAATGCCCCCTGTCCCGCGTAATTCAGCAACAAACATGGCAATACGATAATGAACCACGCCAACTTAATTGGCATACGTCCAAAATGCCCCATATCTGCATACAGCGCTTCACCACCGGTCATGGTCAAGATCACCGCACCCATGGTCAAGAACGCCACATAAGGTTGATGATAAACAAAGTTAAATGCCCAATGCGGACTCATCATCGACAAGACAAACGGTGTTTCAGCAATACTGGCGATTCCGGCAATGCCAATGGCCAAGAACCACACCAGGGTGATGGGGCCAAAAAACTTCCCCATGAGGCCGGTGCCATGGCGCTGTACCAAAAACAATCCAGCCAAAATCCCAATCGCCAAAGGCATCAGCCAGCGATTGAACATCGGCGTGGCGATACTTAAGCCTTCGATGGCAGAGAGCACCGAAATTGCAGGGGTAATAATCCCATCTCCAAAAAACAATGAGGCACCGATAAAGCCCAGTGCAATGAGATAGATTTTTTTATTTTCCGCGATACGAGTGGAGCGCAGGTTCAATGCCAATAAAGACATGATCCCCCCTTCACCATTGTTGTCTGCACGCATAATCACGGTGACATATTTGAAGCTGATGGTGAGCATCATGCACCAGAAAATCAGTGACAAGATGCCTAATACCGTCGCTTCGCTAATCGCTATATGCGCAGTGAGAAAACATTGACGTAAGGCGTATAGAGGACTGGTTCCAATATCACCGAACACCACACCAAGTGCAGCGAGGGTGATTGCGGGTAGTGCCGCTTTCTTTGCAGTACTTTGCATATTCTGTCATCAATTCAGACAATATTTTTGCGAATCATAGCACTGAGGAAAAACTTTTGCTCTAAATCAATTGTTTCAACTTGGCAGATCGGTTTTTTTTAGTTATCATCGCCGCGCAATGGTGAGGTGTCCGAGTGGCTGAAGGAGCACGCCTGGAAAGTGTGTATACGTTTGCGCGTATCGAGGGTTCGAATCCCTCTCTCACCGCCAAATTCGAAAGACTGCATTCCAAAGCAGAAAAAAGAGACTTAAATCTGAAAGGATTTAGGTCTTTTTTGTTGGGTCACGATCAGTAAAAATGATTAATGGCTTGTTTCTAACTTACAAGATACTGATATTTAAGCTTAAATAACGCACATCATGTTTTGACAAACGCCTTGACATTTTTCTTGACATTTTTACAGTAAAAAATTGACTAAACACATGAAATACAATAATAATGTTTTGACATTTTCTTTGACATTTTCTTTGACAAAATATGCCTGAGCTCAGCAAAACGTGGTTAGATGACACCACATTAAGAGTCATGACCTACAAGTCGGGCTCATTCACCTTTCAATTGGGTATAGATCTGAATAAGATTCAAGCCATGCTTGATCGTGTCAATGACTCACAAAATCGTTTCAATAAGATGCCAAGCCTTCCGCAAATTATTGATCAGGTACAAGATAAAGTATTGGCAAGCAGTATTTATAGTACCAATACAATTGAAGGTGGCCAGTTTACAGAACAAGAAACTGCTGATATTTTAAAACAAGATCCCAAGACCATTCAAAAATCAGAAGAAAGACGTCTTACCAACCTTAAAGAAGCGATCGAATGGATTAAGAAAAAATCCAATTCAAAACAGCTGATGCCGCAAAGCGGTAAAGCATTTGAAATATCGACGATGTTTCAACTACATACTCTTGTTTCCCAAAATCTTGCTGAACAGCACAATCCAGCAGGACAATTACGAAACAACCAAGCCGGTCAAAAAACTATCGTCGGCAATGAGGCACATGGTGGGACATATCGTCCACCCAAATGTCTTGAGGATATTGAATATCTCATTCAAGCATGGGTAGAATGGTTGAATCATCCCAACATTATCAATCAACCAGCCATTATTAGAGCATGCCTCGCCCATTACTACTTTGAGTTAATACATCCATTTGGGGATGGTAATGGCCGCACAGGTCGTTTAATTGAAATGTTGATTTTGGAACAATCAGGTTATCGATTTAGTTCTTCTGCAATTTGGGCATATTATCAAAGCAATATTCATGAATATTTTGCCTTATTTAATCAATGCAGAAAATCTGCTGAAAAAAAATTAGACCATCCCAATCAGCTATTCATTGAATTTGCACTCAAAGGTATGTTTAAAACAATTGAATATCTGCATGACCAAAGTAATAGCCTGATCAGTTTTTTGTTATATCAAACTGCATTGAACGATGCTAAGTTCAGCAGAAAAATATCGGATCGCCAATTTAATTTAATCCATAACTTAATGAGAGCAATTGGAGAAAATAATAATTTTTTGTCGCGGGCTGATCTATATCGGATTCCTCAAATTCAGGCCTTATATCTTGGAAAAGTGGAAAGAACATTCTACCGAGATATCGATAAGCTGATTGCACTTAACTTTTTATCAGAGCAAGACGGGCTGTTGGTGATGGGCACTTAATTGCAACCACTGATTCATTTCATCCCTATTTTTCTCGCGTTTTCAATAAAGCAACAAGATATCATATTGTTGCAATGTTGTTTGAGTAGACTAGGAATTGCGGTACCAAGAGCGAATACAAGCGTATTGAAGTCATAGAACACTGCTATTCGGGAGTCGTAATGAATAACAGCATGAATTATGTCAAACAGATCAAAAATGCTAAACGCGGCGGTTATACCCCCACCATTGCCAAGGATATAAACAAACACAAAGTTCAAAAAGCCTCACGATTAATTGAAGAGTGGAGACGACTGGCAGACGAACTCAAACCCCAAATGCAAATCGATATGGCGCTCACCCTAGAAGAATGCGCCCAAGCCCTAGATCAAATTTTAAGGGGCAAGTAAGCCTGAACATGTGAGGAGTTTTATATGAACAATAAATCAATGCTCATTTTAAATTTACTGAGAAATCTTTCATTCTCATAAACCGAGTTCACCCCTAAATCAATATCCTACTTTCCTCCATAGCTCACGTCATCAACGTGAGCTATGCTCCTGCCCCAACAAGCCGCAATTAAAATCATGATGCAGCCTTCCCCCATCAAGACAAACATCACTCAAAAAAACACCAATATGAATACTTTAAAAGTTCAAGGCTCGATCGGCGCGTTTTTCCCTTGCAATCTAGAGCAATTTCTGTAGAATTCACGCCACGTTGCCGACATAGCTCAGTTGGTAGAGCAACTGACTTGTAATCAGTAGGTCCACAGTTCGAATCCGTGTGTCGGCACCATTATTAAACCTCGTAAGTCTAAGATTTATGAGGTTTTTTATTGCCTAGTGTTTTTCAAGCCGTACTGTTTCTTGGTCCATCTTGTGGTCCATAGCTTCAATAGTCTGATGGTCTAGGTCTCACCATATTCTCTCACTCTTCGCTACTTTCCATCAAAGATAGGCATTTTCAAGCACTCCACTTTCCAGTCGGGCTACGCTAGAGATGCTTCTCAAGGTATCCCATCGAGACGTATGGCGAGTGGAAAATGGAAAGCTTGGGGGTTTTTGCATATTTCTTGGATTGCCTGTTTGGGACAGGATATCTAGGCTCGATCCTTGGTAGTCGTGGGGCATTTTGCCTAAAGGAATAGTTCTATGGATGTTATTCAACTTTAGTGTATTTCATCGACATACATAATAAAAATAACTATATTAATAACTTATATTTAATTTACTGAGTTCTAATCATGACTAACAATGTAAAAGCTTCTACGCTAGCCGCTGGCGCTGGTGCAGCCGCAACAGGCATAGCAGCAACAACTACCGCTTCAGCTGTAATGGGGGGATCAGCTGCAACAATTATGTCTGTAACCTCTGGCTCTGCTGGTGCGGCTCTAGCTGCTACTGCTGGAGCTACTGGAACAGCAGGTGGAGCAGCAATTGCTTCGGGAATGGCTACAGTAGGTAGTGCTGTTGGTGGTGGAATGGCAGTTGGTGCTGTTATTACTGCTGCGGCTCCAGTTGCTCTTGCAGGTCTAGCATTTTGGGGGCTAGTGAAACTAATTAAAGACTAATTGGTATAACTTCTATTTTAGGTTTTGATGATGAGATCGAAGCCTAAAATGAGCATAGTGTCTTAGCGTATTTACCCTCATTTCCTACACATATTATTCCTATGGTCCAAACAACATAGGAGTGACCATGAAAAAATATTACCCTGAACTTGATACTGTATCCAATGTTATCGAGGTGCTCCCCCATCCGCAATGCAAATCTATTGCGCATGCTATCCGTGTCTGCAATGACCAAGAGCAGCATATTGTGACCAAGCTGCATGCTGTTGCTTTGGCCTTACTCTAGGAAGAGGTGGATATGCATGCACTACAACAATGGCTGATTTCACAACGACAACAGCAAGGGCTGTCCCAACTACAACTTGCAGAATGTCTTGGCAAATCGATTGAATATATTGAACACATTGAGCAAGGTCTGTATGTACTGGAAATTATTGAATACTTACATTACTGCCAAGCCCTAGGTGCTGATCCAAGTGTAGGAATCACCTTGATTGACCTTGCTATTTCTAGAGACTAGCAATACCACGCTACTTTGCTGTCTCTGCAAGGGTTTGCTGAATCAAGCTTAGTCCGTATTGAGGGTCCAGCTTCAGACTGCGGCAATACCAAACATATTCCACAACATCTAGACGGCGTTCGCCTTGTTCTACTTTTTGCACATACGAATGCGGCTTATCCATGCGTTCGGCCAAGGCTCGCATAGACAATTGTTGTGTTTCTCTTTCTTGCTTTAACCATTTCGTCAAAGCCTGCATTTCTGCGGTATTGATGCTTGTCGTCATGTACCCATTATCGATACAATGCTATTTGTACCCAAAACAGGTACAATACATGTAACATGTTGATTGCAAACCGAAGTGCTTATTTTTACCAATAGGATATTTTATGGGGTTTTCAGATTTTCTTAGATCTACGTTGGACGCAATCACTATTTTATAGAAAAGCATCAATAGAGATGTCGCTATTTAGTAGGCATTGAATAGTGACCTTTCACTTACCAACTTTCTTTATTTAAAAATCATTTGGAAATAGATATGCAAACATATCAGGTCGATTATCACGGAGAAGCCCTTGATGTCATCCAAGTGTGTAAACGAGTAATTGTTGCCAACTCTGGAAAAATCCGCACTGTGGATTCTAATAATGGCGTAATGACGTGTACGTTTACCTATGGAATGAACCTTCATGGGCTCAAGATGAGCCTACGCTTCAATCAGTCTGAGCCCAATTATGGGCAAATATTCATCACAGCAAAGTTTACTAACTCAGCAGACTTTACAGGTATTGCTGACAAGAAAGCAGGTGAACTGGCTGAGGAAATCCATCAACAACTTAAAAGTCCTGAGAGTTTTAGCAGCACTTACGGTATTAGTGATGTTGTACTTGGGCTCAACCAAGTGAAAAAGACCAGTATTTTATCTTGGACCATTATTGTGCTGATTGGTCTTGCGATTAGTGCGATCCCGACAGGCTTTGGCATTGTACTTGTTCCTTTAGTGGGGCTAGTGGGTGCGATCATCGGCTTACCATTTTCTAGATGGTTGGCCAAAAGGGCGCATCAGGTTGTCACCATCGAACGTCACAACAATGCACATCATGACTATTTCTGGCTTTACGACCTTGTAGCTGAGTTAGTACAAAAGGCTGATATTCCCATGCCTGAAGTAGGGATTTATGAAAGTCTAGACATGAATGCTTTTGCATCTGGTGCTACACCAAACTCTTCAGTAATTGCTTTTAGTACAGCACTGCTGGAGCAAATGGATATAGTTGAAATCCAAGCTGTCACGGCACATGAAATCGGTCATATCATCAGTAATGACATGCGTGGAATGGCGCTGTTAAGTGGCTTGATCACATCATTTATTTTGGTATTTACCTTACCTCTGCAAGGTTTACGACTGATTAATTTCTTTAGCAATTCTACTTCTGTTGTGGTGGAAGTCTTCTTGTGGACAGTGAAAGCTGTCCTAGCTGTTGTGATGACATTTCTAGGGTCTTTGATCGTAAAAATGTACTCCAGAAAACGAGAATATAAGGCTGATGCTATTGCCTCTCTTTTGGTTGGAAAAGAACCCATGATTCGAGTGCTTTCGAAATTAGCACAAGAAACAGAAGCTATTCCTATCCAACAACGTGGTTTTAACTCCTTCAAGATTTCCAATAGTAGTAATTGGTCTGAAATATTTAGCACCCACCCAAGCTTGGAAAAAAGAATCCAAGCGCTTGAATTTGAGACCCACTCACCATTCTAGATCATGACTTTTGTATCACTTCAACTTTAGGGTGATTGTTCACTCTTAGGATTTTATTATGAAAAAATTACTCTTCGTTCCATTGTTCGCCCTTACTAGTTTTGCTCATGCAGCGCCGAATATTTGGCAGTCTGGCTATGGACAAGGTTTCTCTGAATATTCCATCCAAGATAGCAAAGGCAATACGCTTTGGGTGGCATGTAATGAAGGTGCTGGAGATAATTATGATCACTCTGCTCGTTTAGAAACGAAGCAAAGAAGTTATCAAAATACTGACTCCAAATACCCACTGACTTTTGTGCTTGATGGCAAAAATAGTGTTGCAGCTCCAGGAACCACAAAATGGCGTAATGGTGCAAATGCATGGTATGAATTTTCACATGGTATTGCCAAAGCCAAGAAAATTGATGTTTATCTCAACAACAAAAAGGTGACTACCTTTACCCCAACACAGCAAAGTATCAAAGCTGTAGCCAAAGAGATTGCGACCTGCCAGTCGATGTTCTAACCCTTTTTATGACTTTATATCCCGATGGCTCTCACTGACCATCGGGATCTTTTTTTAGGAAAAATACCATGTATAGACGATTGATATGTCTAGGGACATTGGGTACTGCGCTTGTGCTGAGTGCATGCAGCCCTACTACCCAGCCTCTTGAGACAATAGAAAGTAATGCTGCTTCTACTCAGGCAGTAGAAGTGACACCACTCCCAGTAACTGAAAATGTTATGGAGCAGCCAGAACCCACACCCAAGCCTGTTACACCTGCTATAGAAAAAGTAGCAGAAGCAGAGCCTGTCAAAAAGATAGTCACCGATACCAAATGGCTCAAACACTATGAAACACATGGCTACAAGACTATCTTTTCTTCGACTGACAAGCGCATTGGTATGCTCTTAGCTGCCAATAGCTCTGAGCCACGCTTCATTGTCAAAATGGGTGGTAACACCATGGAGCTGGAAGATTGCTCAGAAGATCTGATCAACCCACGCCCAACCAAGGTCGGTGGTTATAAGGTTGCACATGCTTCATCTTATGTGTGCCCATCCAATATGATGGAAATCGACATTGGATATCGTGATGATAGTGACCGTGCTGTAGTACAAGTCAAAGATGTCATGAGCCAAGAAAAACTGGTTAGTTATTACATACTAGAGGGGCGTTAGTCCGTCCCAAAACACCAACTTACTTTACCTTGATCCATACCCGATAGACCCACAGGTTTATCGGGTTTTTATATTTTATGGAATCTCAGTATGCAATCACGTATCTATGACAAAGTGGGTTATACCCTCATCAAAACATTCACCTGCAACAAACTTTCTGAACGAGCCAAAGGACAATTGCACTACCAGCTTTGGCGGAACAATGATGACCAAAGTTTTGGACTTGCACTGAGCAAAAATGAATCCTCTGGGGGATTTAGTAGTGAGCTGATCCACGTGGAGCAAATCATCGCAGTAATTTCGATCCTGCATAAAAATGCTCAACCTTTTCACTCTACTGCACTGAAAAACTTATTTATTGGAAAGTCTGTCAATAATGCCAGCTTCTTCGCTGCGGTATTGGTGGATCAGGGGGTTATTCGACTACATCCGCAAACGATTCGTTTGCTTGAAGTCACTGAGGATTTTGTATTGTGGCCATTATCGTTGAATGAGCAGCCCCAAAGTAATGACACAGCATTAGCGCTTGATCCTTCTATCAAAGCATCCAACAAACGAGGCCCAAAAGCCAAAGCAACCAATGAGCTGGAGGATGCCAATGCAATCCATCAAGACCAGCTCTGAATTAGCCCAAGTTATTGATTGTTCCATACGAGAAAGTATTGCTTTACACATGCAGACTTTAGCAGAGCAATATGCTGAACCCTATCAAGCCACCCTACATGGGTGGTTTATTGTTTGTGAGCATGATGCTGATCTACTCACGCCCTTTTCTGGTTTGACCTTTAGCCTTACTGAAAAACTGCAATCAGGTGAGGTTGAATTTGTTGACAAAAAACAGGACTGGTACGAGGTCTATATTTTGTTGAACGACAATGAGGGCGTACTGATCTATGTTCCGACCACAATACTAGAACGCCATCAACGCACGCAAATCTCAGCCTTCTAGCTCAGCACAGCCAACCTCACTTCCCTATTGATTTTTATCTGAGACCTTTTTATGACAAAGCAACGCTTATTCGCTTTGGGCCAAGTCGTGTCTACGCCTAATGCCTTAGAGCTGCTGACGAAGCAACACATTGACCCTTTGATCCTACTACATCGCCACCAAACAGGTGACTGGGGTGATCTTGGTGAAACAGATCGAGAAGCCAATGAGGATGCACTTGTGACAGACTCACGAATCTTATCTCGCTATCAGATGGGAACAGACAAAATCTGGATCATCACTGAGGCAGATCGCAGCTTGACCACAATCCTATTACCGAGTGATTACTAGCAGAACCGCAAAATAGACCTCAAAGCCAAATCGGCTTTGGGGTTTCTTTTTATTGATCGAGGAAGCTTAAGCGTTGATGCCCTTTTGCGATGCTCTGACGCAGTTTCTAGTAGTCCGAAGTGCCGTTTGATCAAAAATACAACGATTGGACATCAGGCTAAAAAATAGTCTCCCCCTT
The DNA here is from genome assembly GCA_030152605.1 of Acinetobacter sp. GTDB lineage: Bacteria > Pseudomonadota > Gammaproteobacteria > Pseudomonadales > Moraxellaceae > Acinetobacter. The sequence continues at coordinate 17,979 of JASLJB010000089.1, forward strand.
TTTCTCCTAGAGATCCTGAGCCAAATCAGGAGTGGGCGAAAACCATTGGATATACCCACCTATACATCTGATTTATAAATAATTAATGTGAAAGAAAAGTGAAAGCATAGCCCATTTCTCACTTCAGGAAAGTCCTTCTTGCTGAAGCGGATAGCTTATTTTTTATTCATATTATCTATTAGGAGTAACCATGAACAACGCTTGTAGATTAAATTCTTTCCTACGCGGAAAAGAACATGATCTCAAAAGTTATAGCCCAAATATTTCTGTTACTGGTGGGCGCTTTGTCCCATCTGAACATAAGGTACGGTTCTTATGCAGATTGGCCTTTCAGGGCAACAAAGTCTCAAAAAGTTTAGGTACTTGCGCTCATTCAGAATTTGAGCAGAACTTGCCAATAGTCATTGAAACAATACGCGCTTTTCATGTCCGTATGGCACAAGGCTTACACCCATTTGAGGAGACCAAAAACCCCAAAGACATCACTTTCGCTGAGTTTGCACTATCGACCTATATGCCCAATGCCATGAGTCGAAAAAAGTCTTACAAGGATGATGCATCGCGCCTTCGTATTCACCTTAACCCTGTCCTTGGTTCACACAAACTAAGTGACATCAATGTGGCGGTGTTACAACCATTACTGAATGATCTGACCCAAAAGGGCCTCAGTCCAGCATCGGTGAATCGCATCAGAGCTTTACTTTCATCACTTTTCAACCTCGCTATTGACCATGAGTTGATAGAGACCAATCCTGTTACCCGAGTTAAAAAGCTTCGGGAAAACAACCAAAAAGAGCGCTACTTGAATGCCAATGAAACCAATTCTTTATTGACTATCCTTGATCAGCCTGCAGCGTATGGTATTCATAATGCAGTCATTGTTGCCATTGTCCATTTCTTACTACTGACAGGTGTACGTAAGCGTGAAGCAATGGATATGCGTTGGTCCGATGTCGATCTCAGCACAGGTGTTTGGTTATTGGGTGAGAATAAGTCAGGTAAGGCTCGTCGTATCAGCCTGAATCAGGATGCTCTGCAAATTCTGCTGCAATTACCCAAACAATCGCTATTCATTTTTGCCAATCCTGAAACAGGCAAACCCTACAATGACATTCGCAAGACCTTTGACAAGATCATGCATGCTGCTGGTGTCCACAACATGCGTATTCATGACTTACGACATAACTTCGCTAGTCTCGCTGTGAACAGTGGCCAAAGCCTATATGTGGTGCAGCACCTACTTGGTCATGCCTCTCCCCAAACCACCCAACGTTACGCACATCTACAGTCGGACACGCTAAAGCAAGCTTCCGAAGACATTGCTGCTGCACTTCGTAGCCAAAGCCAAAACGTCGCCTAATCCCTTCAATTATCTGGGTGTATTTCCATACACCCAAGGAGCTTATTTATGTCTGAATCTCGTCAAATTACCATACCACCAACTCAATGTATTCGTTATCCCATTACTTTAGGGACAGGTGAATTTATTTCTCGCGACCACCTTCCTGAAACACAAGGAAAATGCTCTTTGTTACAGGCTGGAACAGGTGTCGGCAAGACTACTTTTATTATGGATGGAGGTTTCAAGGAGTATCCTTTTGTTATCCAAGTCATTCCGTCTGTACTCAAAGTCACAGAGTTAGAGCAGCAATATGCAAAGCAAACAAATGGTATTAGCTATTTGTTTTACTATGACAAAAAGGCCCCCAACGAAGCAGACCTGCAAGACAAGGCTCGTCATATCATCGTCTGTACTTTTGACAAGCTTGAGGCCGTGATTGGAATTTTACCCAAGAAGCAATTGAGCTCGGCATTGTTGGTTGTTGACGAGTGTCATAAATTGTACTCTGCTGGCTCATATCGCGATGAGGCAATTAACTCCATTTTGATGCATATACAGCATGGTACATTCCCGTCAATGCTGGCGCTCACAGCCACGTTTTCTCAGTCTTGTTGGGATACACTCGACCTGCCTTTAGATGCAATCTATCAGGTCCGAAAAGACAATGCCTTGGTCAAGCGCTCTGTTGAGATGATTTTGCTGAAACAAGGTGACCAATACAGCTTTATCTCACTGGTCGCTGAACGCATTAGAATGATGAAGCAAAACGGGCAACGCAAAAAAATTATTATCCGTCTCAACCATAGGGAGAAATGCGAACTACTCGCTGCGGCATTGGAGAAATATCATGGTGTCAAAACACTAGCCATCCATAGTAAGAGTAAGAATGACCTAGAGGTCAAAACAGTTTTTACCCAACAAAGTATTCCTGCTGATGTTGATGTCATTTTCTGTACTTCGATCATGGATGAGGCTGTAAATATCAATAACCAGCGAAATGAGATTGACTCTGTCTTTGTCATTGGTAAGGATGCTCATCCTGAAGAACTTGTGCAATTCTTGGGACGATTGAGAAAAACGACTGTTCCCTGTTTTGTCGTCCTACATACTGGCATTAGTGAAGATCATTTGACCAACATGGAGTCCCTAAAAAAGAGTTATGAGGCAAAAAATCTCGACTTTATACAAAAGCTGAATCAGCTCTCAGAATTGTTGTCTGCAATATTTGAGGACTTTAGCTTAGATATGTACAACGAGGGTCAACTTACCACCAGCCTCTACAAACGGATGAGCTTACTGAATGAGACCTTCAACGAACTTGCTGGAGCAAAATTATTCACACTTTTCAAAGGTGAGGTTTGTCGTAATTCAGCGAGTATTGCTGCCAATTACTATCGAAAAGACAAGGCAAATTGCTACGAAAATTTCTACTATTTTCGGGAGCGTATCCGAGAACTGTTACCTGATTGTTCAGTGAAATATCGTGTTGACACTGAGACCAAAACACCAAGCTACCTGAAAGAGTTCATGGATCAGGAAAAGCAAGCCAATGCACAAGCATATGCTGAAAGTATTGATACAGCCTTTGAAATTGTCCTGTCTAATCCTCCATTACCTCAACAATCTACAGTTGATGAACTATCTAACTTGGACTCAGATAGATTTGAAGATGATGACGTGATCACTCCCACTAGACTTCGTGATTTTGGCATAGATATTCTGCAACAGCAGGAGCAAGATGAGCAATTTATTGATCGTTTGGTTGCTCAGTATGAGGTTAGACATCACACTGTAACAGTAGAGATGGTTCATCAAATCGCCCTACTGACCACCCTGATTGATAATCTTCCTGATATCTACCAAATTATCAAAAACAAACAGTTTAGCCATGTATGCACTGTTGCGAAGGGATATTCATCCAATATTGTGGTGCAGTATCTGACCAAGCGTTTCTATCGTTATCATCCTGAGAAATACTTCCATGAGAAATTTAGACTAACACCTGAAGATGCAGCGACTTTATTACTCGATGCCTTTGAGAGCATCAACAAGAATAGTTCCATTCCTATGCGCAGCATCATGAAGCAAAAACTCATTACTGGTCTGAAGGTAGACTATAGAACCAAAAAGGTAGAGATCGACCCTAGTAAGGCTGCCAATTTCATAGCCAAGTTTTTTGCGGTCAAAGATCGTAACGCAAAAAAGGCTGACAAGCGCTATTTGGAATTTACAGGTATTGTATATGGTGATTACCAGTACATATCTCTTGCATCGATCCAAAAACAATTTCGAGATCGACTGACTGAATTTGTACTTGGTGATCGTGCTTTTGATGCGAAAACAGGTGAGTTGATTTCTGGTCCAGCATCTCCTCTTGCCAAAGCAAAACTCCCATTTGACGACGAAGATGTGTTTGATGATGAAGACGAGTAGCTAGAGCTGAATAACTTAGAGATCATGGCTAGTTTCCTGTCCTATCTCTGAAAGCAGCACATACAACGCCTTATTATTTTCGCTTCACCAAACATCTTGCTCGACTAGGAGTGCTGCACACTCGCAGCGCTCTTTGGCGTAGCAAAAAACTTGGTAGATATAGTAGGGGGGAAATTTGATCGCTATCAATTTTTGGGTTTACTGTTGGCTTTTCTTCTACCCTTGTCATTTGCTAGGGGGAGTTTTGTTTAAATTATTTTTTTGGCTGCGCTACGCTTTGGGCACAGCCATGATTACGAGAATCGACACGGATTCGGTTGCTCTCCCTCTCAATACAAGACCCCAGCAATGCTGTTTACTTAGGGGTATTTTGGGGCAATCTCGCCGTAAGCATGGTCTGTGACGATGAACATCATAAATCAGACATTTCTATTTTGGACTTACATTTTGATTTCGCATAAGCGCTATTATATTAAATTGATAAAAAACATCTGAATTTCAGGTATTTTTATCTAATTCTTGCGTTATGCCAGTTCTTTATCGTGAGCTTCTTGTTTTAAAAATACTTCCTCAATTTCAATTAGCAGATTCGTCATTCGTTCAAGAATGTTGTCAAAAGCTGTAATCAGCTTATCGTCTTCAATTCCTAAGCGTGCAATCGTAGTTTCATAGTTTGTTCCACGTCTATGGGCTACTCCAGTTGAACGTACTCCCTGTAATCCCCCCAATAAGGTTACAACATCAAATGTAACACCCCCCTGATGTAGAAACTCAGCTAAAAGTTTGATTGATTTAGCATTGTCCTCTATTGAAACAAGTTTTTTAAGTTCCTTAACATTAATAGAATCTATTGTTATTTTTACTAGAGATAATATTTGAGAGTCGAATTCAGACTGCTCATTTTTAGTTAATGAATGTAGGGTATTAAAACAATGAGAATCAGTTTGATTCAAGGATAAAAATAGTTGCCACCCTTTAGACTTTAACCACTTTTCTTGAAATTGGTTAAAAACAGACTTAAAAACAAGATCTGGACTTTCGGCATCTGAGAATGTTCCAAGCATACTTCTTTCGAAGTATGTTTTGCTCATATTCCGTCCTTCTGGAGATATATTAAAGCTTTTCCAGTAGATCTGTTCTGAGTGAGGTAAATCTCTTCCTAGATCACCTAAAAACACACAAACATGCCCTGAAGAATTATTATCAAAACGTAAATTCCAATAGCCATGTTTGTAAATAGAACTATCTTTTACTTCATATTCATTTGATGAGGAATAATACTTCTGAAGTACTGTCTTATCAAAATAGACAGGAGTTAGGTAATGTGGAGAACCTTTGTTTTTTCCAAAGTAGTCCGATAGTATGGAAGGATCACAGGTGTGAATTATTTTATCGTGAGAATCTCCATCAATAATAAAAGACTCAAAGTGTTTTTCATTCAATGGGTTGTAGTATTTTTCTTCTCTAGGTAAGCAATGAAATAATTTTTTCCCTAACACTCTGGTAAATATTTTATAACCATCTACATAGGAACGATCCCAAAATCTAGTGTAAGAAATAAACCCCTCATTTACATGCTCATCTGTAAGACTTTCATCTGTAATTTTGTGTCTAGTGTTCTCAAAAAATAAGAGAAGATTCATTTGTCGAGCTGACATGAAAGCTGTTAAAAATGACTTCCGTATTAGAATCTCATTATCTGAATATTTAATGACTTCAATTTCTACTCCATTGTCATCATCAACGATATATTTATTATTAGGCTTATCATTATACAGATTAAAATATAGTACTAATTCTTGCAGTATTTCCCAATAAGGCTTCCTAGTACCATGAAATGTCCTATAAATTACAAGAGGAAGTAAGGCAGTGGTAGTTGGCTCATACCAAATATTATCACCACAAGTGACGATTGATGGTCCCCCATCTTCCCTACTTAAATCCCATCCATACTTTTTCATTGCTTCACTAGTGTCTTCAGGTGGAATGAGGCAAGAAAAAAGTGAACCATCCTCAGATTTATCTTCTTTATTTAAATTTTTATAGAGTGGAACCCAAATGGATTCTCCTAATTTATTCTTTACGAAGTCTATAAAATCATCCATATCAACAAGCATTTTATTTCTTACTCCATTTCTATTTTGAGCTTACTATATATTATTACTATATATTAGAATCTCTAAAATTAACATAATAGCGCTTATGCGAAATCAGTTGTATTATGTGCGTTAAATCAAGAGTTTAAGCTGTTATGAAAAGTCCTGACCTACCGATCAGGGCTTTTTTATACATTTTTCACGTTTCACGCCTACTATTTAGCCAAAGTTCCACAACGTTGATTAGTTAAACTTCATTTTTCTATCTGCCTAGTAGTTCTGGACAATTTGTCTTTGTGCTTTTGAGGTTACGAGAATCAGACCAGCATTATTTTCACTTCACCCAAGCCCATGCTCGACAGGTGTATTGCGGACTCGCAATGTGCTTTGGCGAGGTAAAAAAACTGAGGTGAAGTACTCAGGGGGAAAATTTGATGGCTGTCGTTTTTTTGACTTGCTGTTGGCTTTCCTTCTGCCTTTGTCATTTGCTAGGGGGAGTTTCGCTTATTTTTTTATTTGACTGTGCTGCAATTTTGGCGGTGAGCATTTTACAAGGATTACCTTGAATTTGGACTGCTCTCACACTGGGCACAAGACCTAGTTCGTTGTGTTGATTGCGGTGTATTTTTTGGCAATCTGACACCCCCTGTAATTTGTTCCGCCGAACAAAACACTTTGCGAAATTGGACTCTTTGGGTATCACTCGCCATCTATGGGTACTGAGAATTTGCAATGACTCATCCCAGAAAACAACTAGGGTCTACTACGGTCTTTGAAAAGATTCTTTATTTTCTTCGAGTTACGTTTAGGGTCCATCAGGATAACGACTGCGAAACAAGGTCCAAAACGTGGTCTATCTCCAAAAATAATTACTTATTATTCTGATACTTAGCTATTTTGGAAATTTGAATATCGAGCGACTTCATATATGCTTTTCCTTACAAAACAACGTCTTACATTTTATACTATGGTCCTCTTGATTTTATTGATCTTGATGCAAATTACATATTGTAACATATTGTTTTTTATAGACATTTTATGTTAATTTACCTTTACTTGTAATCAGTAGGTCCACAGTTCGAATCCGTGTGTCGGCACCATCAAATATAAAAGCCCATCGATGTATCACATCGGTGGGCTTTTTTTATCTCATACAAGGCTGGTTTGCTTTATATCTCGAACCGTACTGAGCTTAATTCAATTCCTGAGCACTTACTTGCACATAGCGAATCACCCCATCTTGATATAGATGGCGACACAGCTTGGCAGTCATGGCGATCTTGGCGTAGTCAAAAGCAAT
>JASLJB010000045.1 GCA_030152605.1 Acinetobacter sp.
AATGAATGCCGCCGCTGAAAAAGACGCTCAACCTCTCGTTGGAATAATCATGGGTTCTCAATCTGATTGGGCTACTCTCGAACACACTGCCAATATGCTCAAGCAGCTTGGTGTCCCTTTTGAAGCAGAAGTGGTTTCGGCACATCGTACCCCTGATCGATTATTTGAATATGCAGACACAGCGCGTGAGCGCGGCATTCAAGTCATCATCGCTGGTGCTGGTGGTGCTGCGCATCTGCCAGGTATGTGTGCGGCAAAAACCGATCTTCCTGTACTCGGTGTACCGGTTAAATCATCGATTCTCAACGGTGTAGATTCATTGCTTTCCATCGTGCAAATGCCTGCTGGTATTGCGGTCGGCACTTTGGCGATCGGCCCTGCAGGCGCAACCAATGCGGCGATTATGGCTGCACAAATCCTCGGCCTAACGCGTGCAGATATCGCCAAAAATGTGGCGGATTTTCGTGCTGCACAAACCGAGAAAGTCGCCAGCAAAAATATTCCAGGTCAAGCGTAATAAGGATTTGAATCATGGACAAAACCATCGGTATTTTTGGTGGTGGACAATTGGGTCGCATGATGGCCCAAGCCGCACTTCCACTCAATATTCAATGCAGCTTCTTTGAGGCTGAAGTCAACTGCCCTGCTGCACAAATGGGTCAGGTCTTTTCCAGCCAAGCAGCAGATGCCTTGCAAAGCTTTATCGACAGCGCCGACGTGTTCAGTTTAGAGTTTGAAAATACGCCATTGGCAGATGTCGATGTACTTACCCAACACAAGGCGATGTTTCCACCGCGCCAAGCCTTAGCCATTGCACAAAATCGCCTGTCAGAAAAAGCGCTCTTTGATCAAATGCAAATTCCCGTGGCGCCATATTTGGCTGTGGATTCATTGACCAGCCTTGAACATGCGGTACGTGAACTCGGTCTGCCTCTGGTCCTAAAAACGGCAACCGGTGGTTATGACGGTAAGGGCCAATTTGTATTGCGTCGTGCTGATCAGATCAGCCAAGCATGGGCAGAGTTAGGCCCAGCCAAAAGCCTCATTGCTGAAAGCTTTGTCAATTTCTCACGTGAAGTCTCGATCATTGCGGTACGTGGTCAAAATGGTGATGTGAAAACTTGGCCACTGGCAGAAAACCATCACCATCACGGGATTTTGTCACACTCGATCGTGCCTGCACCGAACAGTGCTGAGCTACAACCGGTGGCCCAAGACTACATCACGCGCCTACTCAATCACCTCGACTATGTCGGTGTACTAACCCTAGAGCTGTTTGTGACTGAGCAGGGTTTATATGCCAATGAAATGGCGCCTCGTGTGCACAACTCTGGACACTGGTCGATTGAAGCCGCGATCTGTTCGCAGTTTGAAAACCATATCCGTGCAGTCGCAGGTCTGCCTTTGGGCTCAACCGATTTAATCCGTCCCACGGTGATGGTGAATATCATCGGTCAACATCCGAAGTCGAGCGAAGTTTTGGCCTTGGCCGGTGCGCATTTGCATCTGTATAACAAGACTGAACGTGAAGGCCGTAAGATTGGTCACATCACGTTGATGCCAAACCACGCCGAACAGCTCACCGATTTGTGTCGTCAATTGTCACAGATCTTGCCCGAGCCCTTGGCACTCACGGCTGATATGAAGATTGAGTTTTAAGCAGCAGCCTGTCTGTCATGAAAAAGACCGCCAACAAATATCTGATCAGCGCCTGTCTGGTCGGTGACAATGTCCGCTATGACGGCAAACACTGTCTACAGCAGCAGCTACTAAAGTTGCTGCAACAACACCGTGCTGTCAGTATTTGCCCAGAAGTCATCGGCGGACTGAATACGCCACGTGCTGCCGCCGAAATCGTCGGCGGTGGCGGTTTGGACGTGCTCGCCGGTCGTGCCAAAGTGCTGGACTGTACTGGACAGGATGTCAGCGCCGCATTTATCCAAGGTGCTTATGCCGCACTCGCGCTGGCACAGCAGCATCAAGTGACGCATGTGGTGCTCAAAGCCAATAGTCCTTCATGTGGCTCAATGGCTATCTATGACGGCAGCTTTAGTGGAACTAAAATTGTGGCCGATGGCGTCACCGCTGCCCTCCTCAAGCAGCAGCATTTCTCCGTCATCAACGAAGCGCAGTTCCTCGAGCAGTTGCATTATTTCCCGCAAGAAGATCAGGAAATTTAAGTCACGCCGCTTTTTTCAACAGCGCCTTGCTCTTGTTGATCCGCTTTGCTGGCCCAATAACTGGCCAAAGCAGGCCCTGAAATATTATGCCAAAGACTAAAGATCGCACTCGGCACGGCAGTCACGGGTGACGCAGCAAAATGTACCGCAGCCAATGCCACCCCCAAACCTGAGTTTTGCATCCCGACTTCGATCGCCACAGCTTTACAATCGGCATAGGCCAAATTGAAAAAACGACTGGCCCAAAAGCCCAATAAAAAACCCAGTGCATTGTGTAGCATCACCACACCCAAGATCAGCAACCCAGACTCTAAGATCGCGGCTTTACTAGCGCCGATAATCGCAGCCACGATCGCGACGATTGCCACCACAGACAGCAAGGGCAGCACTTGCACATACTGCTCTGCTTTGCTTTTGAGTACGCTACGCAGGATCACGCCTAAAATGATCGGCACCAACACCACCTGTAGTATCGACACAAACATCGAGCTGGCATTGATTTCAATCCAATGACTGGCCAGAAGATAAAATATAAATGGGGTCAGTAATGGTGCCAGCAAGGTCGAGACCGAAGTACAGGCCACGGATAATGCGATATTGCCCTTGGCCATATAGGTAATCACATTCGAGGCCGTTCCGCCCGGACAGCAACCGACCAAGATCACGCCAATGGCGATTTCAGCCGGCAATTGAAATAGCTGACACAGTGCATAGGCCAGCCCCGGCATCACAATAAATTGCGCCAACACCCCGATCAACACCGCTTTGGGATGCTGTAATACCCCTTTAAAATCAGCCAGCGTCATGGTCATGCCCATACCAAACATAATGATCCCGAGCATCAAGGTGATATAGGCTTTAAGCCAAACAAAGGCCTCTGGCATCCATAAAGCAATCCCCGCAAACAGCAGCACCCACAGCGCAAAGGTTTTTTGAATCCATTGGTTTAAGCGCAATAACATCGGCATCGCTTCTGCTCCATCAGCATCATCAGTAAAAATTAGTGAAATTCGTCATTCGTCATAAGCAACAAAGCATTTGCTTCGATATTGAGATCGGGAGATATGGGAATTTTTGCTCTTGAAATGGCGGACTTTTTAAACAAAAGGCGCGAATCAGCTGAGGGGGTTCGTGCCCCATTAGCCAAAAATATCTTTGAGATAAATACGTTTCACCCCATGCGCAAGCATGCTTTGCCATGCCTGTTGTAAGGAACCATCCAGATCGATGGCGCGTGTCGCATCCGCAATCACATAACAGTCAAAGCCCAACTTACATGCATCGATGGCGCTCCATGCCACACAAAAGTCAGTTGCGATGCCGACGATAAAGACTTGATCAATGCCACGCGCCTGTAAATAACCGGCCAGTCCAGTCGAGGTGCGATGATCGGCCTCCATAAAAGCAGAATAACTGTCGATCTCGGCATGATAGCCTTTACGAATAATCAGTTGCGCGCTAGGCAGATGTAGATCGGGGTGAAAGTCGGCATCAACCGTGCCTTGGACACAATGCTCAGGCCATAAGACTTGTGGGCCATAGTCGAGCTGTATACTTTCAAATGGCTGTTTTCCGGGATGATTTTTTGCAAAAGAGATATGATTCTCTGGATGCCAATCTTGAGTCAGCACGATATGATCAAAAAAATCTGCTAAGCGATTGATGTTGGGGATGATCTGATCCGCATTGGCCACGGCCAGCTGCCCACCTGGGGTAAACCCATTTTGGACATCCACCACGATAAGCGCGCATTTTTGTTTGGATAACATTTCGATCTTCCCCGCTGAGCCTGACCTTCACAACATCGATGAAAGCCTGCAAATATCATAAACAAGATTTGAGCGACCACAAGCGCAAAGCTTGAATATTTTAACTGTAATGCTCTGAAAGTATTCGCTGCCAGAGCTCGATCTTAAAACTTTAGTGGCAACAGTGAAAATAAAACCCCAACACTCGCATGCGCGTGGTCTATTTGAATTACAGCGCTATGCTTCATGCCGCTTAGCTTAGCGCTACTTGATGCCGTTATTTAAATCTATCTGATCTTTGTGGCATTTCAGAAAGTTTTTAACCCCAATCAACAATTCATATTGTTCTACACCGCTGAATCAGTCATAATTTGGGTAAGCATTACTCAATACTGCAACAGTACTGATTTTACTTAAAATCAAAAAACTACCCAGCACCGCTATATTCGTTAGTTTTATCTAAAGCGCACGGGCAAATAGGATTTTTTTCAAAATGACTCAGCAAGCACAGATTATTCAAGGCTCAATTGTCGCCATCGTCACCCCAATGAATGAAGATGGCAGTGTAGATTGGAAGAGCCTCGAAAAGCTCGTTGAGTGGCACATCGCCCAAGGCACCAACAGTATTGTTGCTGTGGGCACGACCGGCGAAGCATCAACATTACGTATGGCCGAACACACCCAAGTGATTAAAGAAATCATCCGTGTCGCCAACAAACGTATTCCGATTATTGCGGGTACAGGTGCAAACTCAACCCACGAAGCAATTGAGCTCACCCAAGAAGCCAAAGAACTCGGTGCAGATGCCGCACTATTAGTCACCCCTTATTATAATAAACCGACCCAAGAAGGCCTGTATCAGCACTATAAAACTGTGGCTGAAGCGGTTGATTTACCGATTATTTTATATAACGTTCCCGGCCGTACCGGTGTCGATATGCAAAACGATACCGTGATCCGTCTTGCAGACATCGAAAACATTGTCGGGATTAAAGATGCCACTGGCGATGTACCACGTGGTCAAGCCTTGCTTCAAGGCTTAAACGGCAAGAACATGGCCGTCTATTCGGGCGATGACGCGACTGCTTCACAGCTGATGGCGCATGGCGCTCAGGGCAATATTTCGGTTACAGCCAATATTGCACCGCAATTGATGAGCCAACTCTGTGCTGCTGCATTGGCAGGTGATCTAGAACAAGCACAGCAGATCAATAATAAGGTTGCAAAATTAAACAATATTCTATTTTGCGAATCGAACCCAATTCCAGTGAAATGGGCATTATACGAAATGGCGTTAATTGGTTCAGGCATTCGCCTACCACTAACACCACTTGCAGAACAATATCGTGCGCCACTGCGTGAAGAACTTACTGCAGCGGGCGTCATTTAATAAGAGCTTAGTATTATGCAATTACGTTTTGGTTTAACTCTTGCCCTTTCAGCCTTAAGTTTGGCGGGTTGTAATTCCATCGGGATCAGTAATGGTTCATTAGATTATAAAAATACAACCACCTTAGAGCCACTCAAGTATCCAGAAGGTTCGATGGTTAGACCAGCAACGCCGATGTATCCAGCCCCTATTGTGGATGCTTTAGCGCTTGAACATGCACCAAACTTTGACAACAAATCGGGCAACCGTTTTGACTTACCACGCCCTAAAGCAGCACAAGGCTCAGCTCAATCCCAAGCGAACTTGAATGCTGAAGCACCAGTCGGCCGTCCACAACTGCTCAAAGATGGCAATGGCAATCCTTTGCTACGCATCGATGGCAGTCATGCAACCACTTGGCAATACACCCTCGCAACTTTGAGTAGCTTGAATCAGCAGATTATTGCGCAAAGCAAAAACTCTTATGAAGCAACCATCAAGGTTGGCGAGCAAAATTATGTGGTTCGTCTCAACGCTGTTGGTTTGAGCAACAACATTGCGATCTTCAATCCTGATAACAGTTTTGCCGACAAAACCATCGCCAGCGAACTGTTAACCCAGATTTTTCAAAACTGGCCAGCCTAGCCCTCAGCTAGGCAATTTTTTTTTGTTAAAGGTTCCCCCATGTTAAAACAAACCTTGCTCTATACTGGTAAAGCCAAATCCGTTTATGAAACTGATAGTGCTGACCACTTGATTTTAGTCTTTCGTGATGATGCCTCCGCGTTTAATGGCGAAAAAATCGAACAACTAGATCGTAAAGGTAAGGTCAATAACCGTTTTAATGCCTTTATTATGGAAAAATTATCTGAAGCGGGTGTCGAAACTCACTTTGAAAAGCTACTTTCACCGACTGAAGTTTTGGTGAAAAAGCTAGATATGATTCCTGTCGAATGCGTGATTCGTAACTTTGCTGCAGGTTCACTCTGCCGTCGTCTTGGGGTAGAAGAAGGCAAGCAACTCACGCCACCGACCTTCGAATTGTTCTTTAAAGATGATGCATTGGGTGATCCAATGGTCAACGAATCACAAGCAATTGCACTAGGTTGGGCAACGGCTGAACAACTTGAAGATATGAAAGTGCTGACCTACAAAGTCAACCAAGTGTTAAAAGACTTATTCGATCAAGGCAACATGATTCTGGTCGACTTTAAACTTGAGTTTGGTGTATTCCATGACCGTATCGTACTGGGTGATGAATTCTCACCAGATGGCTGCCGTCTATGGGACAAAGAAACCAAGAAAAAACTCGACAAAGACCGTTTCCGCCAAGGTTTAGGTGGTGTGGTTGAAGCATATGAAGAAGTTGCTGCACGTATTGGTATCGATCTTTCTGATATCTAATCTGAGTGACAAAACTTAAGCTTAAAAGCACAGGCCAGGTCAATATGATCTGGCCTGTGCTTTTAAGCGATCGAAAAACTTAAGCGCGATTCGCGTTTGCTTTCTCTAGTCCTGTATCTTCAAGCGAAGCGATCTTGCAACAACTATATTTTTCAACAAGATAGTGCTGCTTTAATCCATCATAATTATCTATTTTTTAAAGCTATTTATGGAAGAGTCGGTGTTTTATGTTAGATTAAGGCTATGCCTAAGTTCGGCATTTTAAGGAGATCGCAGTGAGTTATTATCATATCATTCTAGAAGTTAATGATCATATCAGTACGATTGAGCAAAGCCGTGATATTGAAATTTTCAACATCACCGAGATTCAACCCTACTTACATGCGATTTTATTGCCGTACTTCAATGAACAACTGCTTGAACTCGAAGATGAAAACATCGAATTTGCTGATGTCCTACACTTTGAGATTAAACAAACGATTTTACCTATTGAACATCTGATCGAAGAAGAACAAAAACAGCTTCCAAGCGACACCGATGTCACCATTACTGCGCATGAGATCCTCAATGATCGTGGCTTGGCCCAAGATGTGACTGCCGTGATCTTAGATATCTTAGATGCAGTAAAAATCGATCAAGTTGACCTCGAGTAATGACTGAAAAATACCAAAGATTGAAACAAAAAAATTAAATAAAACCCGATGCATGCATCGGGTTTTATTTTGTCGCTAGCGCCCTTAAGGGCTCAGCCTTGTTATTGCATCATTAACTGCGCTTGTTGCTCACGGAAAGCACGCAAGATTTGCTGACCGGCACGGCCTGTTGGCTTAAGACCCAGTCTATTTTGCTCTTGACGAATCGCTTGACGAGTTTTGTCACCAATCAATCCATCTGCTGCGCCAATGTCATACCCTTTATTGAGCAGATAGGTTTGGATTTCGCGACGCTCAGCTCTTGAAGTTCCAGCATCATCTGTCGGCCATGCAGTGACGAAAGGCCCCTTGCCTTGCAAACGATCAGAGAGATGCGCAATCGCCAAGGCATAGCTTTCTGCAGCATTGTAGCTATAAATGGCATCAAAGTTTTTAAACACCAAGAATACTGGACCATTCGGGCCACTTGGTGCCATCAAACCAGCTGAACTCGAACCTGATAAATTACCTTGGATAATCGCACTGCCATCGGCACGTACCAAGCCTTGATTGACCCAATAGTTTAAGGCTTTCTTGTTACGACGCCCCTCACCTGAAGTCGACATGCCCGCAGGTAACTTCACTTCAAAGCCCCATGGCATGCCTGTTTGCCAACCCCGTTTTTTCAGAAAGTTCGCTGTTGAAGCCAAAGCATCTGCAGTGCTTGAGACCAAATCACGACGGCCATCACCATCGAAATCAACAGCTAACTCTTCATAGGTTGATGGCATAAACTGGGTATGACCAAACGCACCCGCCCATGAACCAACCAATTGCGCTTCTCTGAGATCACCACGCTGTAAGATCCGCATGGTGGCAAAAAATTCACCTTGGAAATAGTTCTGACGACGCCCTTCACAGCTCAATGTCCCCAGCGCTTGTAATAACGGGTATTTACCCGAAATATCACCAAAGTTACTTTCAACACCCCATACCGCAACCACTGTTTCAGCAGGTACGCCATACGCCGCAGAAACACGCTGTAGCACTTCTCGGTGCTGACTCAGCATTTGACGGCCCTTTTCAACTCGCTCTTCATCAACGAGACCTGAGAGATAGTCCCAAATTGGGGTTGAGAATTCTGGTTGATAATTCAATTTATCAATCACGGAATAATCAGGCGTTAAATTCGCAGTATAACGATCAAAAGTTGCCGCACTCACACCCGATGACAGGGCTTTAGAACGTAAATTGGCAATACAGCCCTGAAAGGATTTGGTCGGCGTAAAAGAACTACTGTTATTGCTCGTGGTTGTGGTGACAACTGCTGGTGTGCTCGACACGCTGCCATTGATGACCAAATCAGCTTGCGCTTGGCTCACGCCAAGCGCAAGCGCAGCAAGAACATAAGAAATAGATAAACGTTGCATAATCTCTCAAGCTTATTATTTAAATTCAAATCATCAAATTACCATAATGTGATGGTGAAAAGATGGAAATTTATTGAGATTGTGCAAGACAATCCAATAAAGCGTGATCGTTTTAGTTATTTTCAGAGAATGATTTTGAGAAAGATATTTTTAAAATACTCACTTTGAATTTAAAACGGCAACTCTAAATTCAAAGTTGCTTTTCTTAAGCTTGAAAGGAGATGCTTGGTTTTGAATTCAAAACTGACTTTTAAATTTAAAATGAGCATTTGAATTTAAAAGCTGGCAGCAACCCAATAGCAAAGTTTAAATTCAAAAGCATTATGCCTGCAGATCACGAGTTATCCACAGCAGCACACTTGTTTGGCAATCCTCACATTTGAATTCAAATCGAATAAGCTTTGTAAAGGCGAGTTTAAATTCAAAACTGCACGAACTTTAAATTCAAACTTCAACCCCTTGTAGAACCAAACTTATCCACAGATACAAACAACCCACCACCCCGATAACACTTGATCTAAGCAAACCCAATAAAACTTACCCACAAGCCATATCGGGCTTGGTGTTTTAAATTCAAAGGCGGTTTATTTTGGAATATTGCTTGTAAACGTACTTATGATTCGATTGGCTACCGACTGCAGTAAGTCGTCATCGTCGTATTTAAACGTTAAAAAAGCACAAGAACATATTGTGCCGAACTGAAGTTCAGAGAAGATAAAATTAAAAATAAACTACAGAAATTCCAGCTTTAAAATAAATACAGCTGAAAAATTGGAGCCGTATTATAGAATAAGCCACTGTTAATCTCAAAATTATTTGAGTACTTTTCTCCACTACAGTCTTAAAAATATCCACGCAGGACATTCCGAAAACGGAAACTTGCTTTTAGTTCAACAAATGAAGAGAAAAATGAGTATAGAAAATACGATCACACCATCCCCGATCAGTTACCGAACTTGGTTGGCTGTGGTATCCGTGGCCTTGGCGATTTTTGCTGTCGTCAGTGCTGAAATGCTTCCTATTGGCTTACTCACTCCGATTGCACACAGCTTAGATCAATCTGTAGGGCAGACCAGTTTGATCATCTCATTACCCTCCTGGGTGGCAGCCATAACCGCACCCTGTGTGGTCTTGATCTTTAACCGTATCAATCGACGCAGCTTATTACTGTTCTTTATGCTGCTCTTACTCGGCTCCAATCTCATGGCCGCTTGGGTCAATGACTTTCACTGGCTACTGTTCGCACGCGTGGTCTTTGGCGTATCCATGGGCGGGATTTGGTGCATGGCTGGAAGTTTAGCCATCCGCTTGGTTCCCTTACATGCCGTTGGTTTGGCGACCTCGATTATATTCAGTGGCATTGCCGCAGCTTCAGTACTGGGTGTACCACTGGGGGTTTATCTCGGTGATTTATGGGGTTGGCGCTTTGCATTCATCTGTGTTGCAGTCATGGTCGCCGTGGTATTTGCCATGCTGTATTGGTCATTGCCGTCTTTAGAAACGGATCCAACCACACATTGGTCTTCAAACTTAAATGTGCTCAAGCAAAATAATGTGTTATTTGGAATGGCAATTACGCTATTGATGGTGATGGCACAATTTTCAGCCTATACCTTTATCCGCCCCTTATTACAGTCCGTTTCGCAGTTTTCAGATCAACATATTGGGGCATTATTATTGCTCTATGGATTCTGTGGGATATTGGGAAACTTTGCCTCAGGCTATTTTGTACAAAAGTATTTATGGCAAACGCTATTCAGTATCGCGGTATTGATTGGTTTATCGCTAATATTATTTGTATTTTTTGGCGGATCACAGCTGATCAGTATTGGTTTATTGCTGATTTGGGGCTTGGCTTATGGGGGCGTATCGGTGTCATTGATGACTTGGATGATGCGTGCCGCACCCGCACAAATCGAAATAGCTTCCGCCTTTAATATCGCGGTATTTAATTTCTCAATCGGCTTTGGTGCATTTACTGGTGGCTTTATTTTAGATCATTTTGGTTTACTCCCCAATTTAATCAGCGCTGCCATATTCAGCGTCGCAGCTGCGATATTAATCGCGATCTGCGTCAAAACCCGTAACCATCCCAAGGCATTACACAGCAAGACCCGCTAAATATATTAAACCTTTAAAACTAAAAAAGCTGAACCCGAGTAACAGGTTCAGCTTTTTTTACTTTTGACCGCATCATCACGATGCTGTGATGGGCGTTATTCAAAAATATCTTACATCAAGCAATCGAAATTACTTCTGTTTTTTCAACTCTTTTTTAAGTTGTTTAACTTTGCTTTCGTGTTTTGAAATCTTTTCAAGACGTGCTTTGATCTTCTGCTTCAACGATTTTACTTGCTTAGACATAATGTCACTCCTTGGTATGTGTATCCGAGTTTTTGTGAGACTTCACAAAACTGCGAATAAATTTTCTTATTTCACGCGCTGCGCTGGTATCTAATTCATCACATAAGCTAATGAATTCATCCCGCTCAGCACTATTAATACGAATTAAGAGTTGGCCATCTTTTTTGCCGACCTTGGTCTTTTTGGTTGGTTCAGTCGTCACTTCATTCCCCAAAAGTAAGGTAGCAATGGATAAAATGTATATACATCATATATACGCTTTTCAATTAAATCAACCCCTTAGTTACAAAGGCATACAATCTCTTGTTTTCAACTTAAGTTGCATGACAGTAATCTTCTCAACAGAAGCATGCTTATTGAAAATACACGATGACTCCTTGCACTGGATACATTCTGTTTATTTCTGCTTAAATATAATAAAGACAGGGCTTTAGTTCGATGATTTAAGTCTGCCTAATTACAGCAACATTACATGCACTTTGGATATACAACCCAAAACTGAATATAAAATATGTAAATCATATTGAATGATTTATTTATTGAATAACAGTTCACTTTTTTTATTTATGCTGTATGTTAATTATTCA
>JASLJB010000061.1 GCA_030152605.1 Acinetobacter sp.
CATGATGCGAACTCATTACTGCGGCTCTTTAACAGAAGCCCAAATTGACCAAACAGTGACACTATGCGGTTGGGTACACCGTCGCCGCGATCATGGCGGTGTAATCTTTCTTGATATGCGTGATCGTGATGGTCTCGTTCAAGTGGTCATCGATCCGGATACCCCAGAAGCATTTGCAACGGCTGATAAAGCGCGTTCAGAATTTGTACTTAAAGTGACAGGCCGTGTGCGTCGTCGTTACGAAGGTACTGAAAACGCCAATATGGTCAGTGGCCAAATTGAAGTCTTGGGTAAAGAGATCGAAGTATTGGCGAGCTCTGAAACGCCGCCATTCCCATTGAATGATGACAACACCAACATCTCTGAAGAAGTTCGCTTAAAATATCGCTTCCTCGATATTCGCCGTCCAGAAATGTTAGACCGCTTACGTTTCCGTTCTAAAGTCACCAACTTAATCCGTAACTACTTGGATGATCATGGTTTCTTGGACGTTGAAACCCCGATTCTGACCCGTGCTACACCAGAAGGCGCACGTGACTATTTGGTACCAAGTCGTGTATCAAATGGCAGTTTCTATGCCCTTCCACAATCACCACAGTTGTTTAAACAATTGTTGATGGTCGGTGGTATCGATCGTTATTATCAAATCGCAAAATGCTTCCGTGACGAAGATTTGCGTGCAGATCGTCAGCCAGAATTTACCCAGATCGACATTGAAACATCATTCCTCAGTGATGATGAAATCATGGACTTGATGGAAGGCATGACCGTTAAATTGTTTAACGAAATGCTCAATGTGAATTTTGACAAATTCCAACGCATGACCTATGCCGATGCGATGCGTGACTATGCGTCAGACAAACCTGACTTGCGTATTCCACTCAAATTGGTTGACGTTGCAGACATGATGCAAGACATTGAGTTCAAAGTCTTTGCTGGCCCTGCTAAAGATCCGAAAGGCCGTATTGTGGCTTTACGTGTCCCAGGCGCAGGTTCATTGCCACGTAGCCAAATCGATGAATACACCAAATATGTCAGCATCTATGGTGCAAAAGGCTTGGCCTACATCAAAGTCAACGAACTTGAAAAAGGTATCGAAGGCTTACAGTCTCCAATCGTAAAATTCATCGAACCGATCGTTTTAGATCTTTTAAAACGTGTCGGCGCTGAAAATGGCGATATCGTATTCTTTGGTGCGGACAAAGCCAAAGTGGTTAACGATGCCATGGGTGCATTGCGTATCAAAGTCGGTCATGACATGAACATGTCGACTTGCGAGTGGGCACCATTGTGGGTTGTTGATTTTCCAATGTTTGAAGAAACTGATGATGGTCGTTGGACCTCTGTTCACCACCCATTCACCCTGCCAAAAAGCAGCGTAGAAGAGGTGAAAAACAATCCTGGTCAAGCTTTGTCTGTTGCTTATGACATGGTCTTAAACGGTACTGAAGTGGGTGGTGGTTCACTGCGGATCTACACCTTAGAAATGCAAAAAGCCATCTTTGAAGCCTTGGGCATCAACGAAGAAGAAGCTGAAGAGAAATTTAGCTTCCTGCTCAATGCACTTAAATTCGGTGCTCCTCCACACGGTGGTTTGGCCTTTGGTCTAGACCGTTTGGTGATGTTAATGACCGGTGCGTCTTCGATTCGTGATGTGATCGCGTTCCCGAAAACCAAAACTGCTGAATGTCCGTTGACTCAAGCACCTGCACCAGTTGAAGCGAATCAATTGCGTGACTTGGGTATTCGTTTACGCGAAAAACCAAAAACTGAAGAGCCAAAAGCATAAGCTTTGCACTTGATCTGTTTAGATTAAACTGCTAAAAATCCAAAGCCAGTGAGTCGCGTACTGACTGGCTTTTTTATACCCGATCCCCAACCGATCGATACTCAATACAATCATCCAATCTAAAAATTAATATGGCTTTACCCTTAAGGATCAAGGGTGTTTTCTCAAATCCTAAATTTTTACATCACGGTTTATCTAGGTAGCTCCCATTCCTATGTATTATTTTCTAAGACTGATCGCGCGTCTTCCGCTCTGTGTTTTACAGCTGATGGCTTCATGGGTGGCTTTTTTCCTGAGCAGCTATGATTCATCGTTTAAACGCATCAGCGAGATTAATCTCAAGCTGGCCTACCCAGATTTAACCCAACTGCAACAGCAGACCTTGCTTAAAGCCAGTTTAAAAAGTCAGTGCAGCACCTACTTTGAGTTTCTCAAATGCTGGGGCATGCCGGCTGAATATAGCTTAAGCCTGTTAAAAAACTTTCACGGTGAGCAGCATTTTCATGACGCCATCGCCAATCAGAAAGGCATCATCGTGGTGGTGTTACATTTTGGCTGTTGGGAACTTTTAAATGCTTGGCTCAATCTTTATAGCGAGCCAGTGATTATGTATAAGCCGAATAAACACCCCGCCATCAATCGCTATATCTTAGCGTCGCGTGAAAACTTTAATGCAAAATTGGTGGAAACCGATGAGCATGGCGTGCGTGCGATCTTTAAACATCTCAAACAAGGTGGACTGACGGTCATCTTACCCGATCACCTCCCCAAAGCATCCGGTGGACTATACTCAGAACTGTTCGGCCAACCCGCATTATCCAGCACACTGGTGTCTAAGCTTGCGGCAAAAACCCAATGCAACGTGATTGGCCTGAGCTGTATCCGTAACCCGGATGGGTCGAGCTTTGATGTTCACTGCCGTCCGTTATCTGATGAGATTTTATCCCGAGATGCGCAGCATTCTTTGGACAGTTTAAATCGCGAAATCGAAAGCATGATTAGCCTCGCCCCGGAACAATATCTATGGTCTTATAAACGTTTTCGTAATCTCAAAGATCAAAAAAATCCCTACAACAAAGAAAACTAAAATATTTTTGCAAAGCGTTCTCATAAAGAGCGGGTTCGATGCTTGTTCAGACCTAAGTCATAATTCCAAAATTTTCATATGCTTAGGCTGAAGAAGAGTAACCAAAATGCGATTGCGCCGGCGTTTTGGTTTTAATTGAGATTAGTTCTCAAAAATGACATAATAGCGGCGTTCATTTTATAGGTATTTCTCCCATGGCTATGCGTTCAGATGTACGTCGTCAAGCGATCGTGATAATGGTATTTGCAATCGTGCAATGGGGCTTTATGCGCTATATCTTGTGGCAACAGCTGTTTAATTTGACCACCAATCAACGGATCTTGTTTTTCTGTGTCAGTAGTCTGCTCGGTGCGCTACTGATCTTTGTGTCCTTGATCTATATGGTGTTAAAGGGTAATCAACACCACAGCCAATAGCTTCATACACGGCCGAATAGGCCGACTAAGCCCATTGGTTTTGAAGCCAATATAGTATTTTGGCCTGGTAATACTTTAAACGACTTAGGTCTTTTAATGGTCTAAGTTTGTACTGCTTAATCACTTTAAAACGTGCTTTTTTAAACAAAGGATCGTTTTTATAGTGTTGCATGATTTTCAAAAGTTCCTGCAGCATCAAATCATTGTCCTTCGACATATTCGAATCATGTAAGCGATATGCAGCCAGGACTTCGGGCAGGCAAAGAATTTTTTTATTATGCTTGGTTAACCTAAGCCATAACTCCCAATCCTCGATCTTGGTATGTTCATTGAATCCACCAATCTCTTGAATATCTTTGAGGCGGTGCATTTGTGTCGGTGCATACAGGACGAAGTTATGCATAAAAATATCGTCAAAAGAATAAAGCTGCAGCGGTAATTCTATCCGCTCTTGAAACTGACCCGCCTCATCAATGAGTTGAACACCCGCATAAAAAGATGAAACCTCAGGATGTGCTACAGCATATTCAACTTGAGTCGCGAGTTTCTCAGACAACATAAAATCATCTGATGCAATAGGACTGACATATTCCCCCTGACACAGACTGAGTGCTTCGTTCAATGTCGCGCATAGACCTTTATTTTCGCGTTGACGAAACTCAAAATTGACTAAACGTTCACGGCATAACGCCTCCATCGCTTGGATTTTTTCAAAGGATCGATCTTTAGAGCCATCATCAATCACAATTAATTCAATATTTTTATAGCGCTGATTAAGCACGCTTTGAATGCATTGCTGAATATAATGTTCATGGTTATAACAAGGGATTACAACAGAGACCAATGGATTCATCATGACTGAATAACTCAACTGATAAAAAGTAAATAATTAAATTTAGCGCCTAACAACATATATGAAGATTGCAATGTTAGTCACGATACTTCTCATAAAAAATTTTTAACCATTTCTTCATCATTGAGTTTTTTATTTTGCTCATAGTGGATTTGCTATTGGCATGCTTCTGACTTAATAAAACTCGTTCATTTTCTAAATGACTCAATAAACTTTTATTTTCTTCAATATCTGGATGTTCGAATAAATCTACAGCATAAAAACTTACATTATTGTTCATTGTGTATAACTCATTCCAATGGTCATAGACTTTTGGAACTTGGTGATACTTAACTAAAGCCCGTGCCATATCTTTATCCACTAAGTATGCAAAAGCAAAAGATAAATATCCGATACAAAAAGGATGTAACTTTAAAACATCCTTACCAAATATTTTTTTTTCAAAAAAATTACCAAAAATCCTATCGTTTATTTTTTCTCTAATGCCTCCTAAGCTTATAAAAAAACAAGGGTTCAAATCTAAACTACGAACCTCAGACTCAATCGCATTTAAATCAACATGATCTATCTGAATAACATCATCTTCAAAAATAAGTGCATAATCCGACTCGCTCTGAATAAAGTCTTTAAGTGCTTTAACATGCGACAAAGTACAACCCAATTCACCTGGACTCAAAGGTATTAAATGTTGCGCAACAGCGAGCTGAAAGTACTCAGTTACAGGTAGCTTGTTTCCAACAACACCAAACTTAATAAAGTCACAAGAGTATTTAACAAATGAACTTTGTGAGTAAAATTTCTGAATACGAGGACTATCATCTGTTTCGATACTGATTAAATACTTTTTCAATGCCTTAACTACCTATCTATATTACTGCGATGATTGAATATCGATTTTATATTTTTGCAGGAATAGCCCACGAATTTTTTTTAAAATATAAGAGTTTTTTCTACTCGCTTGTGACTGCATACCCTGCTTCATACTTTCACGTTCATGTTGCAAATAGCTCCTTTCATCATCTGCACTTAATTCAGGATGATCAAAGATATAAGTCACATAAATATCGATATGCGGTTGATCAGCCAACTCCATCCATTCGTCATAGATCCGCGTGGGTTGATGAAATTCTAAT
>JASLJB010000206.1 GCA_030152605.1 Acinetobacter sp.
TAGCTATAGCGCACAAAAAACCACAACATCCAACTGCATCAGGAACTTCATCAGGAGAAGCCATGCTTCATGCTAATCGACTCGCGCTAATTCGTGGCCGCTTGCAGTCCGAACACCGCCTACGTGTCAGTGATCTGGCCAAACAACTCGATGTGGCTGAGGAAACCATTCGCAGAGACCTCAAACAGCTGGAGTCACTCGGTGAATTACAGCGTGTCCACGGCGGTGCAGTCTTGAGTTATGCTACGCCAGACACGATGTCCCATCCACGCTCTGCAAACAAAACCAAAGACAATAAGTTGGCCACACAGGCCATTCGACAGATCCAAGACGGTATGTCGATTTTTCTGGCCGCGACGCCTTACAACTTGGCCGTGGCACAGCGTTTAAGTCAGTTTAAGGATCTCAAGATATTTACCAATGCGCTGCCGATCGCACAGCTGCTCGCAGATGATCCACGTAATCAGCTTTACATCATTCCCGGTCAAGTACGGCGTCATGATCACAGCATAGTCGGGCCACAAAGCTTGCATTTTATTGCGCAATATCACTATGACCTTGCGCTGATGGGTGTCAGTGCAGTGTCCTTACAACAGGGCTTGATGGATGATGATGAACAGGATGCATTTTTACATCGTGAAATCATTCAATATAGTCATACAAAAATCATCATGGCCGATGCGCAGGCATTTTCAGGCTCAGGATTTATTCATCGCTGTGACGTGGATCAGATCGACATCTTGATCACAAACAAAAAGCCACAGCAGGCGTATCTCGAACAGTTCGACGCTGCGGGGATTCAAGTGCTGTATTCGGCCAGTAATTAAACTCACGTCAAACCAATTCTTAAGTTCAAAGTCATTCTTAATTCAGCCACTGGCCTTATTTGATCCGGCAAAAACCGCAGCGACTGTTGCGCGCAATGCCGAGGTCTTTAACGCCGTTTCAGACAGTTCTAAGATCAGCTGCTGCAGCAGGCCATTTTTAGTTTCGCTGTACCCATCAAACAAAGCCCGCACAACTGCATACTGCAACGCAAATCGATTTTCAATCGCGCAAAAAAAGTCCTAAATTTCGCTAAATAAAATATATAAAATATTCTCATTATCGATACAATTTATTGGAGGTTTAAGACCTCAGAAGTTTGGATGAGTTAATTTAATTCAGTCTTTCATTTGTGAGTTTAATCATGAAATTTTCTAAATTTACTTTCGCTTTTGCAGCATCTATTGCGCTGTTGCCCGTGGTCGCAGTTGCAAACACGGCGGTTCCAGTATCAACAGTAACATTCCAAGGTGAAGTTGCATCACAAACCTGTCAAGCCAAGATCAATGGCAAAACCAACAGTATCGTTCTGCTCCCAACCGTTGCTGCAGCCGATCTGAGCGCTGCGGGTAAAACCACTGGCGCAACACCATTCACGATTGCCATTTCTGGTTGTGCGGCTTCAGAAAAAGTCACCAAAGTGGGCACTAAATTTTTAGGTTATAACGTTACCCCAACCGGTAACTTAAGTAACCTTGCCACGTCCAACCCAGCCAAGAATGTTTCTATTCAACTGACTTCGACCACAGCAGGTGATCGTGCCGTCAATCTCAATGGCGTAACCACCGTTGAGGGACTCACCCTTGCCTCTGGGAAAAGTGAAGCAAGTCACCAGTTTGGTGTGCAGTACTATGCAGAGGGAGTTGCTGAACCGGGTGCCATTACAGCTGTCGCTGAATATACCCTGAGCTATCAATAAGTGGTTTTGATGTTTTAAAGTTTTAATGTTTTAAGTTTTGAGATCGACACAGCTTTGTGCGATCACGGTTCAGTTCTGCCATTTCGCAGTGGCAGAATTTTTGATTTTTTGATGATTTTCGATTGGCTATGAATTTTAATACTTATAAATTGGGCAACACGCACACTACGTGTTTGGCCTGCTTCATCAGCGTCCTCACACTCAGCACAGTGTCAGTTCCCTTATCGGCACAAGCAGGCGTGGTCATGACCGGCACTCGGGTGATCTTTCCTGCTCAGCAGCAAGAAAAAACTATTCAACTGAATAACAAAGATGACGCTCCGAGTTTGGTTCAGATCTGGATTGATGCCGGTGATGAAAACTCCAAACCAGAAACTGCCATATCTCCTTTTCTACTCAATCCGCAAATTTTTAAAATGCAGCCTCAACAGGGCCAGATGGTTCGTATCCTATTGAATGACCAGTATGACCAATCTGAAAAGCATGGGCAGCAAGCTCAAGCTGGGCAAAGTGCCCTGCCCAATGATCAAGAGAGTCTATTTTATTTAAACTTTTCCGAGATCCCTGCAATCCAAGATAGCGATGCCAATAAAAATAAACTCTTGCTGGTGTTTAAAAACCGACTCAAATTATTTTACCGGCCCAAAGGCCTGACCAGCTCGGTCAATGATATGCCCAAGCAACTCAGCTATGAGATCAAATCTCAGCCCAAGACCGGCCTTGAGATCCAAATCAATAACGACAGCGCCTACCATGCCAATATCGCGCAGATCGCGCTGAGTCTGAACGGCAAAGAACTGGCCACAGAGTTTAACCGCTTGATTACGCCGAAGAGCAATATCGTATGGCGCGTGACTCAGCCACTGCCGCTGCTAAACATCAATCCCAGCAGTAGCATGACTAAAGCGAGTCACAGTAGTCACAACAACACCAATACCAGTAGCAACCTTGAAAATATCAGCATCAGCATTTCGCTGGTCAATGACTATGGTTCGACCCAGACCCATCCGCTGCCGCGCCGCCATCATTGAGTATTGATGATGAGTTGGAACATGCAGACCCTATTTGTATTGCATATACGATTAGGGATGGGGCGACATCGTCCCAAAAAAAGAAATCGGATCAGCCCACCCCTTACCCTGTGTCTTAGCCTGTTTTGTGTTCGTGCATTGGCTGAGTCAGCGCCAGTGCTACAACCGCCCGTAGCCCCCAGTAGCAGTCAGCCTGCTCCAGAAACAGCCCAGGGATTTATGTTCGATCCAGCCTTGTTTCGTGGTTCAGCGCTAAACCAAGATGCCTTAAAGCACTTGAGCCAAGCACAGTCGGCCACGGCGGGTCAGTATAAAGTCGATATCTATGTCAACCAGCAGTTTTTTGAACAGCGTCATGTGCGTTTTGTACAGCTTGCAGCAGCGCAACAGATCGAAGCCTGTTTGAGTGCAGAACAACTGAAACGTGCTGCCATCATTATCCGGGATGATTTTGTCCCCGCGAATAGCAAGCAAGCCACCGCACAGCAGTCCGAGCGCTGTGACACTTTGGCGGACTTGGTCGGTGCGGGTCAGGCGCGTTTTGATATAAGTCGGCTACGTTTGGATCTGAGCATCCCGAATAGCCGGATTAAGCAAAAACCATCCGGCTATATCGATCCAGCGGAATGGCAAAGTGGTGATTCAATCGGCTTTATCAACTATATCGGCCATTATTATCACAGTGCTTATCGCTTTTCGGATCAGACCCTACAGCAAGATGTGGCGCACTTGGCCTTGCACGGCGGGATCAATTGGGGCAAATGGCAGTTCCGCCAACAAACAACGCTCAATCATCAGCAACAACGCAATACTTGGCAAAGCATGGGCATGACCTTAAGACGGCCCTTGCCGAGCTTAGACAGTGAATTGACATTGGGGCAGCTGAATAGCCGCGGGCGATTTTTTTCAGGTCTGAGTTTTCACGGCCTACAACTCAGCAGTGATGAACGCATGTTACCGGCATCGCAACGGGGTTATGCGCCTGTGATTCAAGGGATTGCCAAAACACCTGCCCAAGTCATAATCTACCAAAATGAACGTGAAATCTATCAACTGCATGTTGCACCGGGACCCTTTCGAATCAGTGATCTTTTTCCGAGTAGTGCCAGTGGCGATCTCAAGGTCAGGGTGCTCGAAGCCGATGGCACTAGTTCAAGTTTTGAAGTGCCGTTTTCGGCAGTTCCCGAGTCAGTTCGTCAGGGTGCATTTAAATATAATCTGGAAATGGGGCAAAGCCGTGGCCTCGCTGATGATGTCTGGTTGAGCACACTCAGTCATCAATACGGTCTGAGCAATCGCATCACCCTAAACTCCGGTATACGCCTATCCGAGCATTATCAGTCCAGTATGTTGGGCAGCGCCTATACCCATCGTATCGGGGCTTTTGCCACCGATATCAGCTTTTCACGCGCGCAACTGCCACAGCAGCGACATCAAGGTTGGCTGTTCAGCAGCAGCTACAGCAAAAGCATACCAGCCACACAGACCACTTTGAGCTTGAGTGGCTATCGCTACTCCACCGCAGGCTATCGCGAGTTGGCAGATCATATCGGGCAACGCCATGCTGACACGCATGCGATGGCATTTGTTTCGGAAGATCGTCAGGAGCGCTCACGTTTGGTCGTGTCGATGCAACAAATGCTCGGTGCCTATGGCAATCTGTATTTAAGTAGTTCAGCGCGCTATTTTCGTGAACACAAACCCACGGACTACCAACTGCAATTGGGTTATAGCAAATCACTGCACAATGGGATTTCGATTCAGCTTAATATCAATCGCAGCCTGCGTCACGGCGAGGAAACCCGCCCCCTAAACCCAACTACACACAATGATTCAAGCAGCAGCGATCCCATTTCAAACAATATTAACAATTTGAACAATCCAAACAGTTCAATGCCTGAACAAGGCTTGCAACAGCAATTGCCTGCTCAGCTGCGGCGCATCACCGATACCAGTATTGGCCTCTCAGTCAGCATTCCATTGGGCATGCAGCGCAGTAAAACACATAACCTGATGTTAACCGCAACTCAGCAAGATCAGGGCAGCCAATATCAAAGCTCGCTCAGTGGCAGCCTCGATCAAGAAGGTCAGCTCAACTATAGTCTAGGTCTGAGTGATGACAGCGGTCATGCCAAACCTAATGGCTATGCCATGCTGCAAAAACGTATGCAATATGCCAATCTCGGGCTCAGCGCATCACGCGGCGAAAACTATTGGCAGGCCAGCGGTCATGTGCAAGGGGCTGTTGCATTACATCGTGGTGGTGTGACCTTGGGGCATTATTTGGCAGATACCTTCGCGCTGATCGAGGCCAAAGGCGCACAAGGCGCGCGCGTACTGAATACCCAATCCACCGTGATCGATCGCTATGGTTATGCACTGCTACCCTCACTCACGCCTTATCAGTACAACGCCATTAGCTTGAATCCCGAAGGCATGTCTGGTCAGGCTGAACTCAGTACCGGCTATGCGCGTATTGCGCCTTATGCTGGCGCGGCAGTTAAAATCAACTTTAAAACCCGCCAAGGTCATGCACTGCTGATTCGAGCGCACTTTGCACACGCTGATGCCGTCCCGATGGGTGCCGAAGTCTTTGATGCGGCTGGACACAATATCGGCATGGTGGCGCAAAACGGGCAAATCTATCTCAGAAGCGAGACCCTCAGCGGTCAGTTACTGATTCGTTGGGGCGAGCGAGCACAAGACAGTTGTCGGCTGCATTACCAGCTCCAAAGCAGCCAACTCAACGCCAACATCACCAAACTCAACGCCAGCTGTGAGATTGACCCGATTCAGCAGCTCAGCAACAGCAGCAACGATGTTCAACAAAGCACAGATGCCAAAGACCTCAAGGATAAATAACCCATGTCCATACATACATCATCGGCTCCGCGCTCAAGCCACACGACGCTGGGGTGGCCGGCAGTTTGGCGGACGATCTCTCAACTCAGCACTTGCTGCTGCAGATACGCATACAGCACCAGCATCAATCGAGTTGTGTTTGGCATGCTGCTACTGCTCAGCACTGGCTTGAGTTATGCGCAGTGCAGTCATACCGCCATCAGCCAAGCAGAAGATGACAGGAGCGCCTTAATTAAGTTTGGCAAAATCAATATCAGCAACCAATATCTACAACCCTTTGGTAGCTTATTGGCCACCACCGTGGTGCCTGCCACCGAATATACCTTTGCGGGAGCCAATGCCCAATCCATCTTATGGAGCTGTGATGTGGCGGATCTACCGTCTATTTATTTCTTGGTTGCCACCAATGGCGATGATCGTTTGGGTGGCCACTGGGAAAGCGGTGCAATGGATGGCTTGACTGCGGTCTTTGCCACTTGGTGGAAATTTGTCGGTATCAAACAAAGCATGTCTGGGGTAGAGATTAACCGGTTTTGGCAAAAAGTCCCGATCAAAAGTTATCAGCAAAGCAATGGGAAAATACACATTCGTTTGATGGATATCCCGCCCTTAGAAGTCTCCTTGTATAAAATCAGTCAACTGCCACCTGAAACCGGCAGTAACAGTAACTATTGCACTGCCATGGTCGCCACGGGGATCTATAGCTGCAACCAACCGAATAGTTATATCCAACTTTCAGGCGATGCCAAAGTGTCATTTAAGTTTAACCACGATATGCCGGGTCAGGACTCCAACACCAACTATAGCTTTTGGGGGGCAGATAATGGATTTGGCTATGCACTCAGAGGCTCCGGCAGCTTGGTCAAAGCCGAAACCTGCGCGGTACGTAACGTCACCCCGAATGTCTATTTGCCATTGATCAGCAGCGCGGAATTACAACAAGGCCTCAGCAGCCAAGCCGATTTTAGGGTTGAAATCGAATGCAGTGATCAAGCGACCTCAGGGGTCGGCGACTTACATACGGCGATCGGTTTTCAGGTCTCCGACACGGCCTACCTTGCTGCGACAAGTCTCAGTCAAGTTAAAGCCACGGGGGCTGTTGAATATTTGCTATCAGACCAATATGCGATTGCCCCCAATATCGCCACAGGAGTTGGTATCCGACTAATCAACAGTGCCAACCAGAAAAAGATGCAATTTCTCCGCCCCATGAGCAATGTCGGTGGCGGTGAAGCGGCCGGGTGGTATCCGATACTGGATGGCAAACCACAAAATCTCGGCAGCATAGAATCGGGCTATCAACGCTATTCTCAAAACTACACCGCGATCTTGGAGGCCATCCCGAAACAGATCATTCGTCCCGGTCTGGTCAAGGCCACGGCGACCGTGGTGGTCAAGGTGCAATAACGAGAACAAAAACCAGGCGAAATAACGCGACCCAACAATTCGGTGAAACAACCATGCAATCTGACTCAAGCCCCACTCAACTTCAACACCCCGTCCCGCACAGCACGAGGCCCCCAAGCTGGCTTAGGCTGGGCCTGTTATGTCTGCTGCTCAATGTCAGTGTCAGTAACACGT
Source organism: Acinetobacter sp. (assembly GCA_030152605.1). Taxonomy (GTDB): domain Bacteria; phylum Pseudomonadota; class Gammaproteobacteria; order Pseudomonadales; family Moraxellaceae; genus Acinetobacter. Next base: position 7,219 of record JASLJB010000206.1, read on the forward strand.
TACAGGCGGGACTATTGGCCAGTAGTACTCGGGTGATCTTTGATCAGCAGGAACATGAAAAATCGCTGATTATCGCCAATACCAATCCCTATTCGGTTCTAAGTCAAGTCTGGGTCGATGATGGTTCCAATCAGGTCGACTATCCTGACGCGCCGTTTGTGCTGCTGCCAGCAGTATTTAAAATGTCAGCAGCTGAAGTCAAAGCACTGCGTATTGTATACAACGGCCTGGCACTGCCAACAGATCGAGAGTCGGTGTACTGGCTCAACCTTTATGAGATCCCCGCGCTCACAAGCGAGGCGCGTGCTGCCCCCAATCAACTGCACATGGCGATGAACACCCAACTGAAAATATTCTATCGCCCCACCGCATTAAAGCCGATGCCGATCACGGCGATTGCCACAGCGCTAAATTTTCAAAAACTCGACCTGCAAACAGCAACAGCCACAACACGGATTCGGGTCAGCAATCCCAGCCCATATCATGTGACACTGTTAGACGTGGCGATCTCGAACAGCACTCAACGCAGCTCGCTGTACAGTGCCGAGCAGATGATCGCGCCATTTTCTGAGCGTGATTTCACCCTACAACAGGCGGATTTTGATCTTCGGCCGCCGCTGACCCTGCATTACATCCTGATCGATGATGCGGGTAAAAGTCAGGTCTTTGAGAAAAGTTGGACAGCGCCTTTGTTTCTCAGCTCTACAAACCCACCACAAATCACGCCACAAAACCGCTAAATTTTGGTTATTTTAGTTTTGATATAAATCGGATATTTCATCATCCAAAGCAGACGTTTAAGACAGCAAAACTACAAGCTAAGCGACATAAAAAGATGAATACGCAAAAAAAAGCCAACTTGATCAAAAACAAAAAAGGAGTGACCACAATGGCTAAAATCCTCTGTGTACTCTACCCAGATCCAACGACTGGGTATCCACCGGACTATATTCGTCACGATATTCCACAGATCCACAGCTATCCCAATGGACAAACCGCGCCCACACCAGAAACCAACAGTTTAGGCTTTACAGCCGGTGAACTGGTGGGCTGTGTGTCTGGTGAACTCGGATTACGCCCATATCTCGAATCCCACGGTCATGAGTTCATCGTCACCAGTGACAAAGAAGGCACGGACTCTGAATTTGAACGGCATTTGCTTGATGCCGACATCGTGATTTCTCAACCCTTCTGGCCGGCTTATCTGACGGCTGAACGTCTTTCCAAAGCCAAAAACCTCAAACTGGCGGTCACAGCCGGTGTGGGGTCGGATCATGTTGATCTTCAAGCCGCAGCAGCACACGGCGTCACTGTTGCCGAAGTCACTTACTCCAACTGTATCAGTGTGGCCGAGCATGTGATCATGACCACCTTGGTCTTGGTCCGCAACTTTCTGCCTGCGTATCAGACCGTGCTGGATGGCGGTTGGAATATCGCAGATTGCGTCGCGCGGAGTTATGACATTGAGGGCATGGCTTTTGGGACTTTAGGCGCAGGTCGCATCGGTCAAGCAGTGCTGAGGAGAATCAAAGCCTTTGATCTGAGTCTGCATTATTATGATCCGCAGCGCCTTCCATCCGAGTTGGAGCAAGCGCTCAATCTCCACTACCATGACTCGCCTGAATCTTTAGTCAGTGTCTGCGATATCGTCAATGTACAAACCCCACTCTATCCATCGACCGCAGGTTTTATTGATGCTGTATTGTTGGCAAAATTCAAAAAAGGCGCATATCTGGTCAATACCGCCAGAGGTGCTTTAACTGATCCGGATGCGATCGTGCATGCCCTAGAAACAGGACAATTGGCCGGTTATGCTGGCGATGTTTGGTTCCCGCAGCCGGCACCCGCGGATCATCCGTGGCGGCATATGCCACATCATGGTATGACACCGCATATCTCGGGTTGCTCCTTGGCTGCACAAGCGCGTTATGCCGCCGGAACCTTGGAAATCTTACAAGACTATTTTGCTGCACGACCGATTCGCCCTGAGTATCTGATCGTGGATCAAGGCCAGCTCGCAGGCACCGGGGCCCTATCCTATAAACTGACTTAGGACAAAGCTTGGAACTCAGGAGCACAAATCCTTGTCGACAGTAGTTATCTACAACAATCATCGACAGATAATAATCATCGACAGTAGTTATCGACAATAATCATCACGCTGATCTTCGATCAGGCTTAAAGCCGCATGCCACGCATTTAAAATAATCGGTTCCGCCATCGGACTATTAAACTGTTCTGCCGTGCGTTGACATACGGCTTGAGATGGATAATTCAGTTCGACACCGCCCGACAAGGCTTTAATCTGTGCTTGGCAGGCGCGCTCCAAAAAGTAAATCTCATGAAAGGCGCGATGAATACTGTCACCAGTGGCAAGTAAACCATGATTGCGCAGGATCATAACGCGATTTTGTCCCATGTCCGCCACCAAACGCCCGCGCTCTTCGGTGGATAATGCCACTCCTTCATAATCGTGATAACTGACTTGGTTATAAAATTTCAGAGCATGTTGTGAAATGGGCAAGAGTCCGTTTTTCTGTGCCGAAACCGCAATCCCGTCTGCGGTATGGGTATGGATCACACAGTTAATCTGGGGCGATGCCGCATGCAAAGCCGAGTGAATCACAAAACCGGCCACATTGACCGCTTTATCACGATCATCGTCAGACACGATATTACCCTCGTGATCGATTTTAACCAGATCTGAGGCGGTCATTTTATCGAAGGTCACGCCGTACTGATTAATTAAAAAATGTTCGGCTTCATCTTCGAGTCTTAAACTAATATGGGTATCGATCAGATCGGTCATTCGATAATAAGCAATCAATCGATATAAGGCTGCTAACTGACAGCGTGCATGCCATTCATTGGCGGAAACTTTGGTCTTTAAGCTCATTATATTTGTCCTGATCTAAATGATTTTTTATTGCATTGGTTATTGCGTTGATTGTTGAATTCGAGAGTAAATCCTTGAGTCACTCAATATAAAGTCGCCCATATACGCATGTCCACATATCTCTCAATCATCCAAGATTACACGATTATTACTCGGTTGGATCTGCCGGTTATTGGCATGGTGTTTCAGCAAGGCTTTAAAATCCTCTAGCTGTTGTGCCGAAATGCTGATCGGATGCTTGAAGATAATCCAGTTCACCCCTTCAGTACACGGCGGCGTAGTTAATGAACCTGTGGTGCGATAATAGTCACGCTGCTTAGGCAGTAAATCATCCAAGTCAATCGGCTTGCTCAAGACTTTATCCTGATTCTCTTGAGGCGACAAATCCCGCCAGAGCGATTTCCATTCTCGGTTTTCCTTGCCCAGCTCAAACATCACAGCCAATACCGTGAGTTGCTCATGCTCATTTTGATTTACAAAGTGCACTTCCATGGGATAACTTTTGGCGTGAATTTGATTTTCAGACGGCGTATGGAAATGAAACTGTTTTAAGTAAAATTTATCCTGATCCAAAACCATATAATCACTTTGATCTTGGGTATTGACCTGAATGGTATGCCCATTAAATAGAATATCGTGCGGTGATATTTCGTATTCAATTTTCAGTTTATGTTTGTTTTTGACTGGGTTTGCTGCGGTGATATTAATCGGTGATTGATTTTTACCTGTCGCACAGAGTTGATATTGCGGGCTGAGCTTACCCCATGTTGAATTGACATCTTCACTGTCATAATCCCAATGCACAGTTTCAGCCGCATCAACAACCGGACTCATGCTCAGGATTAAACCGGCCAATATGATTATTTTTTTCATCTTATTTTCTCAAGATCAGCTTAAATATTGATCTTAGAGTTCTATCGTCAGCAGATGAACTGTTTTAAACAGCGCCGGGTATTTTGAATCAATACCCTCATCAATAAATGCATCGCATCGCATTGCGTCGATCAGCTCGCTACCGTGTCATGAGGCGATGTGACCCGCAAGCTGCGCCAATATGCAGCACAAGAAATGAGGTTTAAACCACTATTTTTATAAAAAATGCACAATTCAACTGTTCTGATATTTTTTGTGGGCAATGTGTTATTTGAATTTTCATGTAATGAAAAAATCGTCATACTCTGCTTTATCGCGCACTATTTCTACATCTTGGTCGAGTTTAATGCCTGCATGATTCAGATTGAAAGCCGTCAAATTGCAATAATGATCTGCTTTACTGTGCTCGCTTCGATGCTTATAGATGTTAAATTGAATAGCGACGCCCTTAAAACATAAATGACTTAGAGAGTATGCCTCATGATAAATAAAATTTTAATTCCTGCTACGATCGCACTCACCTTGGGCATGGTCGGCTGTGCCAGCCTCCCAAATACTGCAAACACTGCTGAAAATCTCGCAGCACTACAACAGAAAGATTGGATTCTGACGCAAATTGATCAAGTGGAATATAAAATTGATCCAGCTGTAAAAAATGCCCCTTCACTTCGTTTTGATAACCTTGCGTTAAGCGGTGCGGATGGCTGTAA
>JASLJB010000252.1 GCA_030152605.1 Acinetobacter sp.
AGCCGCCGATTTTTCGCTGTGGTATATGGACATACCATCAGCGGAAAGAAGGTTTTTGACTACTTTTTTAAAAAAGTAGCCAAAAACCTTCTTTCCGCTGATGGTACGTCCATATACCACAGCGAAAAATCGGCGGCTCCCAGCCGCCACTGGCCAATACCAACTATTGTATAAATTGAAATGTGGGTTTTATGCTTAGGCTATTTTAAATTAGTAAGATTAATTGAATCACTGATCGCCGTGTTTACTTTGACTTGATGACTATATTGAGCAGCTTCAACAGCTGATCTTTTATATCGTTTCTGCGCGTATCCTATGATCCAAATCTCCCCTAACCCCTCTTTTTCAAAGAGGGGAATTCCTTTGAATTCAATATTGTGTTGAATTCGAAGATGCTGATCTAACAGTTCTTTTTTCCAAGCGAATAACCGCAATCGGATAATGGCGGCAGGACGCTGCCTATTTGCGCTGGGCTTATCTGAATGTAGGCCTCAGCGCAAAAAAAGTTTTGCTTACTTTTTAAAAAGTAAGGAGAAAAAACTCCTCACTGTGGAGCGTAAACGCTAAGACTTGCCGAGAAGGTATTTTTAGATTTTACCAAATAAAAAAGGCATTCCAACTGACGCCAGCGGAATGCCTTTCAAACATGCAAGACTCAATTAAAAATCTTAGTTCCAGCCTTTTAATTTAGAGGTATGGCCGATACCGACATTAAATTGATTATTCGGATCAAGCTTTTGATAGTGCTGCTTTAACGCAGGCTTGGCGACATACAGATGCCCAACGTTATGCTCCGCGGGGTATTCGGCACCACGATCATCCAATAAATGCCACATCGCATGCTCCATCGCCAAAGGATCAACGCCCTTTTTCACGATGTAATCCTGATGGAACACGTGACAGAGAAAGTGCCCATAATAAAGTTTATGGATGATCTGCTGCTCCATGTCCGCAGGTAATTTCTCGACCCACTCGCGGTCGTTGCGACGTAAGGCAATATCCAAGGCGACAATATCTTCAACCTCAGTACGATGCGTGTCACGATAACGAATTGCCGCACCCGCCACCGCAAAGCGATGTAAAAAGGCCTTACGCCCTTCGTCAGCATCACAGCGGAAATAATCGCCTGAAGAAATGCCCGTGGCCGGATGTTGGGTTTGAACACTAAAATAATGTTTTAAGAAATCCTCAACCTGCGCCACATCTTGCTCTTCAATGCGCAACATCAAATGATGTTCATACAGATCGCGGAATTCATTCATGCGCTTGGGTAAATGCGACGGCATGAATTTGGTGATCAGTTGAATCGCCTTATCCGACCAGCCTTTCATACCAAACTTTTCCAAATAGGCATCGACTTTGTCTTTCATGGCAAATGCGGCAGGTACTTTGGCCGTGCCGAATTTCTCGATAAACATAAAACTGTCTTTGCCATATTCAGCCCCGATGTCATAAGCAACACGGTGAATATATTCGCCAGCAATCGGTAGGCGCGGCAAATCGGTTAATAAGAATCGGCGGATCTCGGTCAGATCATCCTGTGAGTTGGTGCCCACATAAAACACCTGACTCGGAATTTTCTCAAAGGTATCTAAGCGCACCGCAAAGACACAAACTTTACCGGCCGAACCGGAAGCTTCAAACAAACGTGATGGATCGGCATTAAAACGTGCCGGGGTATCCGCATCCACTTGACTGACGTCATGCCCATAACGTTGATCCGAAGCACAACAGCCTGAATCATGTTGAATATCGGTGGCTGCATAATCGCGTTGCTCAAGATTGCGTAGAATCTCCTCTGGCGTCGTCCCGAGATCAACGCCCAAGTGATTGACCAATTGCAACTCGCCTGCGGCATTGACCTGTGCATACAGTGCCAACTCGGTATAGGCTGGGCCACGGCGTACCAAGGCCCCACCGGAGTTATTACAGACACCGCCCAATACCGAGGCGCCGATACAAGATGAACCAATCACCGAATGTGGCTCACGGTTAAAACCGGCCAATTCTTTTTCTAATATATCGAGGGTCGCACCCGGCAAGCAAATCACTTGCTGACCTGCATTGATGACCTGAATACCGGTCAAACGCTGGGTGCTCATCACCACCACGGGACGATCATAATCATCGCCAAATGGGGTCGAACCACCCGTCAGACCCGTATTGGCCGCCTGCATAATCACGATACAGTCGGCCGCAACCGCCACTTCTAACAACCGCCATTGTTCCAATAAAGACCCCGGTGTCAGCACGGCAAAGACCTTGCCTGAGCCATAACGTCGACCTTGGCGATACAAGCGCGTGTCTTTGTCTTGGGTCAGCACATGGGCCTTGCCCACGATATCGATAAACTGCTGCAGCGTCTGCTGCGGGTCAAACTGGGCGGTTGTTGGCATAGCGGATGTATTTCCTCTTATTCACGAAGTTCGCGGTCAAGTTTGACCAAACAATCTTGATTGATATCGGCAATGGTTTTAGCACCGGTTAAGGTCATGGCAACGCGCATTTCCTTGTCGATCAAGTCGAGTAAGTTGCTCACGCCTTCGCCACCAGCGGCACCAAGGGCATAGACAAAGGCACGACCTAACATACAGGTGTCTGCACCCATAGCCAGCATACGCACCACATCTAAACCATTACGAATACCCGAATCGACCAAGAGTTTCAGATCGCCTTTGACCGCATCTGCGATCGGTGGTAGTGCTTTGGCGGTAGACAAGACGCCGTCCAACTGACGACCACCGTGGTTGGAGACCACGATACCATCGGCACCAAAACGCACTGCATCTTTGGCATCTTCAGGGTCTAAAATCCCTTTGATCACCATCGGGCCATCCCAAAAATCACGAATCCACTCTAGATCTTTCCATGAAATCGACGGGTCAAAGTTGTTACCCAACCAACCGATATAGTCTTCAAGTCCAGTCGGTTTACCGAGATATTTGGAGATATTGCCCAAGTCATGCGGACGCCCCATCAGGCCAACATTCCAAGCCCAATGCGGATGCATGCAAGATTGCATATAACGACGCATGGCTGCATTTGGCCCACTCATTCCACTGTGCGCATCGCGATAACGTGCGCCCGGCACCGGCATGTCTACGGTAAAGACCAGAGTTGAACAGCCGGCGGCTTTGGCGCGTTCTAAGGCATTGCGCATAAAGCCACGGTCACGCAACACATACAGTTGGAACCACATCGGACGTTTAATCGCTGGGGTGACTTCTTCGATTGGGCAAACAGAAACGGTCGATAACGTAAATGGAATGCCTTTTTTATCTGCGGCAACTGCGGCTTGAACCTCACCACGGCGCGCATACATCCCGGTCAAACCCACTGGCGATAGTGCCACAGGCATAGATAGGGTTTCATCAAACAGCTTGGTTTCCAAGCTGAGTTCTGACATGTCATTCAACACCCGCTGTCTCAACGCGATCTTGGACAGGTCTTCAACATTACGTTTGAGGGTATGTTCCGCGTAGGCGCCACCGTCGATATAGTGAAATAAAAATGGCGGTAAACGGCGTTTGGCTGCTTCGCGATAATCATTAGCAGACGAAATAATCATGGTTTATATCCTGTTTAATCGACTTGAACGCTGGCGACGGGCTTCTTCCTCGTCGATCGAGCGCACTTGTTGAATGACAAATTCGATATGGCCACACACGGCGATGCGTGCAGCTTCTGGATCTTGACGCTCAATAGCGTCCATCACTTGGAAGTGTTGGTCATGTAATTGATCAAAACGATGGGGTTCGGAATAGACTTTGCGTCGACCCAACACCACGTTGTATTGCAGTAAATCAAATAGACCGCGCATGACTTGAATCAACACCAAATTGTGCGAGGCTTCTGCGATGGCCAAATGAAAATGTGCATCGGCCAAGGAGGCCTGATCGGCATCACCGAGCGCTTGAAAATGGGAGATGCGCTCATAACATTTGCGAATTTTAATTCGGTCTTCTTCGGTGGCGCGTTGCGCGGCATACCAGGCAGTACCGCCCTCAAGCACCATACGGGCTTCTTGAACATCAAAGCGATAAGACGGATCTTCATCCATCAAATCACTCAATGGCTGCACGATCCGCAACTGCGACCAATTGGTCGGCAGTTGTTGTAGATAATTTCCCGCCCCAACCCGACTGACCAATACACCTAAACTGATCAGTTGTTGTAGGGCTTCACGTAAGGAAGACCGCGACACGCCAAGTTGTTCACACAACTTGCGTTCCGCTGGCAAGCGGTCTCCGACTTGCATATTTTGCTGTTCGATCAACAACTTTAAACTTTGTACGACTTTGTCGGAGACTTTCATAGGACCTTCCTTGATGCCGTGTTTATGGAATCATCCACGGGAATACGTATGCTTGTAAAGTCACAATGATACCAATCATCACCGTAAATACGAGACTGTGTTTGACGGTAAAGCGAAATAGATCAGACTCTTTACCGACCAAGCCCACTGCCGCACAGGCGATGGCAATCGATTGTGGAGAGATCATTTTCCCGGTCACACCACCACTGGTATTCGCGGCAACCAACAACACTTCAGGCACCCCAATTTGCTGTGCAGTCGTGGCTTGTAGCGCCGAGAACAAAGCATTTGCAGAGGTATCTGAACCGGTCAAGAATACGCCCAACCAACCCAAGAAAGGTGAGAAGAAGGTAAATGCATCACCGGTATGCGCCAGCGCCAAGGCCAAAGTCGCAGACATACCGGAGTAGTTGGCGATAAAGGCAAAGGACAACACCATCCCGATCGAGTAAATCGGCACACGTAACTCTTTCACGGTTTCAGTAAAGGTTGAAACTGCGTCAGAGGCTTTCATTTTCAAAAACACGATGCTAATCACTGCCGCAATCATGATCGCTGTACCCGTGGCCGAGAACCAATCGAACTTAAAGATCGCGTCATAGTCTTTGATCTCAGGCACAACCGGTGGCAGTTTCTGAACCATTTGATGCAGATACGGCACTTTGATCGATACAACTAAGTCTTCTAAAGCACCGCCCTTAACGAACAATTGCTTAAACGGCTGCACACTCCAGATCGTTACCATCGCGGTCAAGATCGCAAATGGCGACCAGGCTTTGGCGATTTGAGCTAAGGTGTATTTCTTGTCTTTTTCCGCAAGCAAGGCTTCATCCACTTGGACGTCATCTTGTTTGAAACGGAAAATATGCTTTGGCTGCCAGAACTTGAGCAAGATGGTCAAGCTAACCAATGAGGCAATCGCTGCCGTGATATCAGGAAGCTCAGGGCCCACATAGTTGGCCGTCAAGAACTGCGCAATTGCAAATGAACCACCGGCCACGATCACTGCAGGCCAAGTTTCTTTGACCCCACGCCAGCCATCCATGATCGCCATGATCCAGAACAACACGATCGGCACCATGATCGGCAATTGACGACCCACCATTTGGCTGACCGCCATGGTATCCACACCAGAGACTTGTCCGGCCACGATGATCGGAATTCCCATCGCACCGAATGCTACCGGCGCAGTATTCACGATCAAGCATAAGCCTGCGGCATATAAAGGTTTAAAGCCTAGACCCACCAACAATGCAGCGGTAATTGCCACTGGCGCGCCAAAACCTGCCGCACCTTCCAAGAAAGTACCGAAGGCAAAGCCCACCAACAGCATTTGAAGACGTTGATCTTCGGTCAAAGACAGGATCGAAGAACGAATAATATTAAATTGACCGGTTTTCACTGAAACTTTATACAGGAACACCGCGCCAATAATGATCCATGAAATCGGCCACAGACCATAGAAGAAACCATAAACCACTGAGGCCAATGCCATCGCGGTCGGCATTTCATAAGCAAATAATGAAACGAGCAGCGCCAACACCACAGTAATGGTGCCGGCCACACTGCCCTTCATCCTAAATATGGCCAGTGCGAAAAAGAAAAATACGATTGGAATAAGCGCAATTAGACTCGAAATCCAAATATTGCCCATCGGATCATAAATCTGTTGCCAATGTTGAAGCATTGTCATCTCCTTGAAATGCTTGCGAGAGTACGAGGATTGGTCTGAACATTAATTGAATAATCCCAATATTGGTCATACCAGTTATGATAAATAAAAAATAAATACAATGACTTGCTTTGCGAATAGTAATTTTTGTTGAATAAAAGGTCAATAATAAATAAGGCGCCCCATATTGGTCATACCGATATTTATGATGCAATAAAAAGCAGACCTGAGAATGTAAATCGGTTAAGTGGTTTTATTTGAAAGATTTTTTTGCAGAATACCCAACACACTTTCGCAGGATGATTGATCAACTCAGACTTTAGTCGAATACAGTGATTTTTTTTGCAATTAAACCCAATAGCAAAGATGTGTTGATGAGTAAGGCGCTGTTAGCGCAGCTAATTTATTTTTTCTTATTCCGCTTTTACTTTTACTTTGGCTTTGGCTTTGGCTTTGGCTTTTAAAAGATGATCAATCCTAGCATTTATTTCATGGGGCCCAAGCACAGCTGTTTGAGCAGGACTCGATTAATTAAACACTGTTTCTGCGAGTTATAGGATACGCCACGCAAGTGCGCGAGTTCTGGGCTTGGAAAAGTTTTGCTTACTTTTTAAAAAGTAAGGAGAAAGAACTCCTCACTGAGGAATAAAAATGGCAAGACTTGCCGAGATGGTATTTTAAGATATTTAAATTAAATTGATGAATTGGATTGGTATTGCACCCTGAAATTATGCAACCGGTGAATATAATCAAATCTCTACTCGGCAAGTCTTACCGTCCTGCATCAAAAGTGAGCGCGCTTGTTCTACTACTTTTTTAAAAAAGTAGCCAAAAACCTTCTTTCCGCTGATGGTATGTCCATATACCACAGCGAAAAATCGGCGGCTCCCTGCCGCCACTGACCAATACCGATAATTGAATGAATTGAAATGTGGTTTTTATGCTTAGGCTATTTTATTTTCATGGGCTCTTAAAATCATCGAACCCATTCCAATATTTATTTCATGGGGCCCAAGCACAGCTGTTTAAGCAGGACTCGATTAATTAAATACTGTTTCTGCGAGTTATAGGATACGCGACGCAAGTGCGCGAGTTCTGGGCTTGGAAAAGTTTTGCTTACTTTTTAAAAAGTAAGGAGAAAAAACGCCTCACCGTGGAATAAAAATGGCAAGACTTGCCGAGATGGTATTTTAAGATATTTAAATTAAATTGATGAATTGGATTGGTATTGCACCCACAAGGGTGTAAACGTACAGTGAATTAAAGTAGATTCAATCACTTAGTCTTTATCAACAAACAATCCATAGATGATCTGTCTTAACCACTGATGACTGCTTTGATGATGTGAGGACAGGTGCCAAAACTGGCGGACCGGATAGGTGGGAAAGTCTAAAGGCGCATTTAAAATCTGTAAATTGCCACGAGATAATAACAGCTCACTGAGATAATACGGGATGGTCGCGATCATATCGGTTTCTTGTACCACCAAACCCACGCCCAAATAACTCGGCAGGCTCATCGACACATTGCGTTTCAGGCCTTTTTTGATTAATTCATTTTCGATCAGATAATGCCCGACACTGGTATCTACATCGACATGCGACTCACGCATATAACTTTCCACATCAATCGTGCCGGAACTTAAGCGTGGATGATCTTTACGACTGATCACCACATAGTACTGAGAAAATAACTGCTGCTGATAAAAGCCCTGCTCCAACTCCGGTAAAAACCCAATCGCCAAATCGATTTCACCATTGGCCATTTGGTAGCTGGTTTCGCGACTAATACTACGCACTTTAAATCGAATCTCTGGCGCACAGTCTTTTAAATACTTGGTCAGTTTCGGCAATAATACCAAATGCGACACATCGGTCATGGCGATGGTAAACAGTTGATTGGAATGTTCTGGATCAAAGCCGACTTTAAAATTATTCACCAATTCCATTTTGCCGATAATTTCACTGATCGGCGCAAAGATCTGTTTGGCCAGCTCAGTCGGCAGCATTTCATTGCCAACACGTAAAAACAGAGGATCGTTAAAATGGTTGCGGATCTTGGTTAAACTGTTGCTGACCGCAGGTTGACTCATGCCTAAGTTTTCAGCCGCGATCGAGACATTTTTAAATTTATAGATAAAATAAAAAACTTCGAGTAATTTACTATCGAGTTTAAACATTTTAGATTCCATGCTCTCAAAATAACGGCGCTGAAAAGACAAAACTTCAAAGCGATTCAGTGGATGGATGACTTCAGCCTTGAGGTCTAAAGTTAAAATAAAGGGCTGTGGCGAATCATCAGGGGCAAATAGCTTAGCATAATTTTTTTTGAACTTCGCGCTAAAATCGGCCAAAGCCTTGAACAGCAAGCCTTTGCCAATCAATGCATAGGGCTTAAATATCTTTCCTTATCGCAATATCAAGAAGTGACGAACATCGAATGTATTTTTTCTACATCACAATCCCTAAAGCTTAGTAAAATCTATCGCATCAAAATTTTTATTGCACTCACTTAATTTAGTTGTACTTTTATGAATATAGATATTCCAAACATCTACATAATCTGAATCCTTTATAATCGCACGAACATCCGATTCAGATGCATATAGTGGGTAATGTATACGCGTCTCGGTATATTTGCCATGACAATAACTCACAGAGCTCGTTCTAAAATCGACCATATACCAACCATCTTTTTCTAACTTGGCATAGATGGACTGTATTTGATCACGAGATAGATCGGTTGCTTTTATTTCAAAGCGTCCATATTGGTTACCATAGTTATAATTACCGCCACCTTTAATATCCTGATACACATAATCATAGCCATCAAAATATTTCTGCATAAATATTTTAAATCGATCTGGTAAAAAATTACGTTCGCGATCAGAACTACAAGCCTGTAGAAAAACCAAAAATAAAAATAAAAATACCAACTTAAAAATATTCATAAGCATATGATTTTATAAATTAAACACTGAGCCATCTTCACGGCTTTCTT
>JASLJB010000110.1 GCA_030152605.1 Acinetobacter sp.
GGTGATGGTTTTGGTTTGGGTATAGAACTGAACTGCTTGTTTGCCATAAGGGCCCAAGTCGCCCAATTTCGAGCCACGTGAACCGGTGAAGCTAAAGAACGGCACAGGCACTGGAATTGGAATATTGATCCCAACTTGACCAATATCGATCTGGTTTTGGAAAGTACGCGCTGTGGCACCGCTTTGGGTAAATAGACCAACACCATTACCAAATGGATTGGCATTGACCAGTGCAATCGCCTCTTCAAGCGTATCGACATTGATCACAGCCAGGACCGGACCGAAGACTTCTTCTTTATAGATGCGCATGTCAGTGCTGACTTGATTGAAGATGGTTGGGCCAACAAAGTTCCCTTGTTCATAGCCTTTGACTTCAACGCCGCGACCGTCAAGTAACAATTCTGCGCCCTGCTCGACTGCACTGTCGATCAGATCGATGACACGGGCTTTGGCACGTGCTGAAATCACCGGACCCACATCGGTATTCGGTTCATGACCGGCATTCACGCTGAGGGTTTTGGCTTTTTCAACAAATTCCGGCATCCACTCTTTGGTTTCGCCGACCATCACCGCCACGGAAAGTGCCATGCAACGTTGACCTGCCGCACCAAAGGCTGCACCCACCAAGGCATTTAAGGTTTGTTGTTTGTTGGCATCTGGCATGATCACGGCATGGTTTTTCGCGCCCATCATTGACTGTACGCGTTTGCCATGCTGACCAGCCAAGTTATACACGTGGGTGCCGACGTTGGTCGAACCGACAAAAGAAATGGCTTTGATATCTTGGTGGGTACATAACATATCCACGACTTCTTTACCGCCGTGCACCACGTTGAGCACGCCTTTAGGAATCCCGGCTTGGATCGCCAGCTCAACCAACATCATGGTCGACAATGGATCTTGCTCAGAAGGCTTGAGCACAAAGGTATTTCCGCACACGATCGCCATCGGGAACATCCACAGTGGGATCATCGCGGGGAAGTTAAATGGGGTAATCCCTGCACAGACACCGAGTGGTTGGATCACGGTATAACTGTCGACACCACGCGCCACGCCTTCGATATACTCGCCCATTTGCAAGCTACCGATGGAGCAAGCATGCTCGACCACTTCAAGGCCACGTTGAATATCGCCTTCTGCATCTGCCAAGGTTTTACCTTGTTCAGCAGTCAGAACGGCAGCAATCTGTTTGATATTGGCACGAATCAAATCTTGTAACTTAAGCATGATCCGCATACGTGCTTGGATCGGGGTCACACGCCAGCTGGCAAATGCATTTTGCGCGGCTTCAATGGCAGCATTCACTTCATCCTTGGTGGCAAAAGGCACTTTTCCGAGGACTTCTTGGGTGGCTGGGTTGACGATGTTTTGCCATTCACTTGTTTGTGATTCGACAAATTCTCCATTGATGAGTAATTTCACTGGGCTTAACTTTTGTGCTGAAATTACATTCTGAATCGCGGTCATGATCTCTCCGTTGTGGTCAGTTTTTTATTATGCCTGTGCTCGATTGCGGTCGGTGTCACGATGACACCCTGCTACGACAATACGTGGGTTAAACGTATGATCATCCTTGTAAAACGTATTTTCCTTTACGTTGAAAACAGCCTAGCAAAGAAAGCTTTGACCACCAATGCAAATTGATGCACGATGGTTGTGCAAAAATACACAGGACGTAATTGCTGATGAGTGTGGATTGGAATCACTTGCGATTTTTCTTGGTCTTATCCCGTGCCAAGACCTTGACCAGTGCGGCGCGCCTGATTGGGGTCGAGCACAGCACCGTGGCACGGCGCATACAGTCGTTGGAACAGGCTTTGGGCACGCAGTTATTTAAACGCGAGGCCACGGGTTATGAGCTGACCTTGGAAGGCAGTGCTTTGGTGCCGCGCGTTGAGCAGATGGAAAAGGCTTTTATGCAGATCGAAAAGCCGCAGCATGCCTTGCACGGCCACGTCCGCATCGGTACGCCGGAGGGGATTGGCACCGCCTTTTTAGCGCGGATCTTGGCTGCATTTTCAGCGCAACATCCACAGCTTTCGATCGACCTGATCCCAGTGCCGAAAATGATCAAGCTCTCGCATCGCGAAGCCGACATTGTGATCTCGATTGACCGTCCAAAATCGGGGCCTTACATCATCACCCGGCTCAGCGACTATAGTCTAAAGTTGTATGCCAGCCGCGATTATCTGGCGCAGAATCCAGCCATCCGTTCACTCGAAGACTTACCGCAGCACCGATTCGTAAATTACATTGATGATCTAATTTATAGTCCGCAGTTGTATTGTTTGGAGCGGCTGCCGCTACAACTGAATGCCAACTTTCGCAGTAGCAGTATTTTAGCCCAGCAAATTGCAGTCAGTGCCGGTGCCGGCTTGGCGATCTTACCCAAGTTTCTGGCTGAAGATAAACCTGAACTCGAACAAGTGCTGCCGGATCAAGTTAGTTTCACGCATACGTTCTGGATGCTGACCTTTGTGGATATGCACCAAGAAGCACGGATTAAGTTGGTCTGGGACTTTCTACGCCAGCAAGCGGAGTTGCATCAGGGGATGTTGTTGGATTGAACAACTGATTCTTTGCAGCGCTTTTTGCACGTATCTTATGTTCTAAATCTTCCCTCTTGCGCCATATATGCCTCATCTTTACCAAAGAGGGGGAACTCCTTTGAAATCAATGCTCAATAGGATACGCAACGCTCCTTCCTTTGACAAAGGAAGGTTGGGATGGATTTAAAGCAAGGGCTTCATGTTGAAAGAGTTTTTGTTAGAAACAGCTTAGAATTTCCATTAAAGCTGATTATTTTATTCCTCGTCGGATTCAAAGCCAAAGCCACCACATTATAAAAACCACTCGGCAAGTCTTCCCACCTAAATCCGCAGTGAGGAATATTTTCTTGTCACTTTTTAAAAAGTGACCAAAACCTTCTTTGCGCTGAAGGGTACGTCCTGTAACCCTCAGCGCAAAATAGGCGGCGTCCTGCCGCCATTATCTAATGCTGTTTGTAATGGTTTAATGATTGATTAAGATATGACTCGCTTAGTCTTGCCACTATCATCTGATTGCAATAATTCAAGTGAACCACGCCACGCGTTCACCCCTTGTAGGGTTGAACGCCAAAGGCTTAAATCTTCAGCAAAAACCTACTTAATAAGTCTTAGCACCATTATCCAGTTGCAGTGATTCGAGTCATTGCATCAAGGGCTGTTGTTGGATTGAACAACTGATTCTTTGCAGCGCTTTTTGCACGTATCTTATGTTCTAAATCTTCCCTAATGCCTAAGCCTCCACTCTTGCGCCATATATGCCTCATCTTTGCCAAAGAGGGGGAACTCCTTTGAAATCAATGCTCAATAGGATACGCAACGCTCCTTCCTTTGACAAAGGAAGGTTGGGATGAATTTAAAGCAAGAGCTTCATGTTGAAAGAGTTTTTGTTAGAAACAGCTTAGAAATTCCATTAAAGCTGATTATTTTATTCCTCGTCGGATTCAAAACCAAAGCCCCCACTTGATAAAAAACTCACTCGGCAAGTCTTTCCGCCTAAATCCGCAGTGAGGAATATTTTCTTGTCACTTTTTAAAAAGTGACCAAAACCTTCTTTGCGCTGAAGGGTACGTCCTGTAACCCTCAGCACAAAATAGGCGGCGTCCTGCCGCCATTATCTAATGCTGAATATTGGTCTAATAAAAGATTGCTCAGATAACGTGATTGCTCGGATAAGGTGATTGTTTTGCAATATATAGCGCAATCATTTTCATGCTGGGTTAACTCATATAGCTTAGGCTATTTGATTCTGCTGAATATCAGCGATCACCCTGACCTCTATTAATGCCCATTGGCTTTTAAACGTTGCTTGGCTTTGAGATACTCTTGCTGCACATAGTCATTCAGTCCATCTGACATCGGCAAGTTATGTTGTTTAATATATTTGAGGTATTTGAACTGCTGAAATTCAGCCATATTCATCCCATTGATTTGTCGCTTGGATAATTTAAGCGGCTTTAAGATATTCGGAAAGAATAGACTCAGATCTTCTGCGGCTTCCGTGCCGTTATATACATAACCGCGCCAGTGATTATCCAGCGTATTTCGAACATATACGGTGTCATAGCGTGATTTAAATATCTCCCCCTCATAGCGAACCATTTCCTGAGTCGGAATCACGCAGACCTCGCCAATATCTGCCATGAAATTCACTTTCGGTAATTTATATTTAATATGGATCAGTTGATAATCTTTGGGCTGCTGTGCCAGCAGTTGAATAAAGCTTTTCTGCTCTTCCTCATATTCTTTTTCATCAATCCACTCATCCCTGACAAAGACTTGATTCGGATGCAGAGATTGGAATAACTGGGAATATGCATTTTTCCTCGCCAATGCAAAAAAAGCATCACTATCCCCGGCTTCCATTAAGTGTTTTGATGCCGCTACATTTTGATTAAAAATATCGTAGCTTTGCGGACACTGCAAACTCTCTGCATAACTTAAACTCGAACTTAACAATGCTGTACTGAATAACGCGATTGTTTTTTTCATGATCTCTACGGCTCAACAATTCCCCATTCGCATATTATGAGCATTTGAACTAATAAAACCACCCATAGTTATCTGTATAGATGATTGATGAGGTTTAAATTATTCATTCACCCCGATTAAGGTGTGAATATTAATTGGCGGCGTCCTGCCGCCATTATCCAATGCTGCTTGTAATGGTTTAATGATTGAATAAAATATCTCGTTTTTTTAAGTGCAGGATTCATATAGCTTAGGCTATTTAGCGGGTGTGCTTCATCTCTGCTTGACCCAAGCGGCTGAATCAAAAACCTGTAAGCGATGGTTTTTAATCTGGATGATCAGGTCAAAATGACTCAAATAGGATCTATCATGCGTGGCACAGATCAGCGTTTGGTTTTGCAACGAACTGTGTTGGAATATCAGCTGCCATAGTTGTTGTGCGATCTCTGCGTCCAATGCCGCAGTTGGTTCGTCGAGCAATAATATATCCACCTCCAAAATCATATTCCGCAACACATCAAGCCGTTTAATTTCACCACCAGAAAGATTGATCATCTCGATCTCATCCATCAAATCCCGATTTACGATCTGATTTAATCCAACTTGGCCAGCATAAGCTTTAAAAGCCTTAAATTGTTGCATGCTGATCGCATGATCAAAAAACACTGCCCGGTGTAAACTGCCACTCAGAAACTCAGAATGCTGAAAAGCATAAGCAAAATGCTGTGCCAATTGACTAAGCGCAATACTCGCGAGATCGACATTGTCCAGAAATATCAGCGCCGAACTTGCCTTAATCCCGGCGATCAGATCGAGTAATGTGCTTTTTCCCTCGCCGCTTTCCCCCACAATTGCAACACGCTGACCTTTTGAAATTTTAATCGCTTGAGGGTTTTGCAATTGAAGATGTGCTGAAATATTTAAGCTAAAAGCATGAATATGCAGATTGTCTACACTGAATATTTTTAAAGTGGCGTCTCGCTGCTTGAGTATGTGTATGCGTTCAGCAATAAGTTGATCGAGCCTGAGTTTATCAAGCTTAAACTGCTGATATTCTTTATAGCCATCGCTTAATGAAATCACGCTCTGCATCATCATTCCAGACAAGGCAACTAACACCACAAACTGCCCCAAACTAAAATCACGAGACTGCTGCACAAATAAATAAAGCCCGATCAATATAATCGACAGGGCAAATAATTGAGTCAGTAAAAACTGAGTGGCTTTAACCAGAGCTGTATAAAAAGACAATCTGGTTGAACTGAGTGCATATGCTTTATAAGCAGAATTTAGTTTTTGGGTTGAGGCATCAAAACTATTTAAATATTTAATCCGCTTGGCTGCCATGAACACTTCAGCAAAAACGCCACTTAATGCATCCTCGCTGTCATTTACTCCCTGAATATATCTACGCCGCAGTAATATCACCTTAAAGATTAAATAAAAGGACAGCAGCCCAAAGATAATCGCGTAGAGAAAGGCGTAGAAACCCAGTTCAAATCCAATATAGACACTGAGCAGCAAAAATGTGATCACACTCGGCATCAAGATTTCAAAGAAATAACTTAAAGCAACCTCATAGGCAAAAATGCCTCGTTCAGTCACCCTTAAGATCACACCGATATTGGCCCTCTTAAAAAATCCAAAATCTTTTTCGAATATCTCAGCTGTCAGCTCTCGCGACAGTTGGTAAATGATTTTCTGCGTGGTCGCCATGCTATAGCGAATACTCCACGGTGCCGACACACAATATACAAGCGTCGTCACAACCAACAAGATTAACTCTTGGCTCACCGCATACTGGAACTGATTAATTTGATCAATGATTCTGCCAAATATCAACATTGGCAATATAAACAGCAGCTTCAAAATCAAGATCAGCAATATCGAGCACAGTATATTTTTCTTATCGTGATATAAAATCCTTTTTAATCTGCTCATGAGTCTTCATGCCATTTGTTGGTGAATATGCACGCTCTCGCACTCCCCCAGGCAGCGTCCTACCGCCTCCCCCCCAATACCGATAAAAATCAGAGCAAAACCTTCTTTACAGCGGCCAGCTCGAGATGATTTTACATTTCCACCAAACTTGTTTTATTTCAACTTTATAAAGGCTATTGTGATGTATACGACATTCTGCCAAACTCTAAGTTAATGAACGGTTTATAACAATGTTCCTATCAATAGCGCGATTTTTAAAGTCAACTTTAAAATACCCAGTTTTAGGGATTACAACGCCTTATTCTTTCAGGCAAATTACAACGATAGATGATTGTGAGGTTTTGAATGGTACATCATGAGCTGAGCTTACCTGTTCCTGTTCTTGTGGTTGAAGATGAACCTTTGATGCAAAGTCGATTAAAAGAGATTTTAGAAAGTATCGGCTATCGCCCTGAAAATTTACTCTTTGCACAGGACTTAAAGCAAGCGAGAACATTGCTCAGCCAACATTCGGCTTCTTTTGCCTTGGTCGATCTGGGTCTGCCTGATGGCAATGGCACCGAGTTTATTCAAGAGCTTAAACAGTATGATGACTCCATCGCGATCTTGGTGATCTCGGCATGGAGTACTGAAGATGCGATTTTAACCGCGCTCAAGGCCGGTGCGACGGGTTATGTGCTCAAAGAACGCGATGACCTCGAAGTGATGATGGCGATCCGCAGTATGCTGCGCGGTGGTGCACCAATCGATCCGTTTATCGCACAGAAAATTTTAAAACAGCTTGATTTAGAAGAAAAAAATGCTTCTCAGCAACCGAACAATGCTAATATCCAAAAGATACTGACCAACCGTGAACATGAAATTTTAGTCTTGGTGGCCACTGGCTTAAGCAATAAAGAAATTGCCGATCAAATTAATTTATCGCGTTACACCGTCGAGTCGCATATTAAACATATTTATCGGAAGTTGGCGGTATGCACTCGAACCAAAGCAGTAGATACGGCTCGATCTCTCGGTTTACTGGGTTAATACTTTACCCACTTCTTTTATGTTGCGGACTGCTGTTCAACGCCAGTTTTGCCTCGCCGGTCGCGATGGTGCAAATTCAAGATCGGCGCTGTGAGGCACAGATTCAGTCTATTCAAGCCGCCAAAGTTGAACACGGTCAAGTGGGTGAATGGGTTCACGTGACTCTACCCGATCAGTGGGAAACCCGCTGGCGCAACTACTCGGGCATGGTCTGGTATCGGATCAACTGGCAACAGCAGTGTGATCAAACCCAGCAATTGCCCTTGGCGATCAGCATTGACAGTATCAATATGGCCGGCGAGGTTTATCTGAATCAGCAATTGATTTGGAAAGATAAATCCTTGGTCGAACCCTTAAGTCGCAGTTGGAACTCACAACGCTATTGGATCTTACCGCCGGCTAGTTTTAATCAAGGTGAAAATACCCTACTGATCAAAGTCGTCGGTGTGGCCACGCAAAGTCCGGGTTTGGGCAACACCTATATTGGCTCGCCCAATTTCATTCTAGCTCATCATGCCGATTCGGTATTTCGCTATCGTACCTTGCACTTTATTAATCTGATTATTTCCCTGACGCTGGGGATTATCGGCTTTCTGATTTGGTGGCTGAGACGCCAAGACTCAACTTTTGGCTGGTTTACGTTGGCTTCCTTACTCTGGGTGCTTTTTATCAGTAATACCTTTGTGACCCAGACCCCTGCGTTTAGTAATACCATTCAAATGGCCAAAGGCAGTTTGATTTTACTGCTGCTGTATAACGTCTGTTTTGCCATTTTTACGTGGCGCTTTGCCGGTCGAAAATATCCCAAAACTGAATATGTACTCTGGGCCAGTTGTTTGATCTTGGTGCTGTTTTTAGTGATGGTGCCGCATGCGCAATTGGGTATAGTGCTGTCCAGCACCTTCTTGCTGTCGATGGGGCTATTTGTGGTGAATTGTATGTTCTATCAATGGATTGCATACAAGTCACCTCGGGCGGATACCCGTATTTTGGCTTTGATCTTATTGTTATATATCGGCATCGTCTTACATGATGTTTATCGGATATGGATACATGATACTCACGGCGTGATGATGGCGCCGTATGCGGCCTTATTGATGGCAGTGGCGGTTTCTTTGATCTTGGGGTGGCGCATCGCGCAAAATATCACCAAAATTGAAAGCTTTAATGAGCAACTCGAAATCAAGATCGAGCAAGTCACGTTGGAACTCAAACATTCCTTAGAAAATAAACATCAACTTGAAATCGAGAATATGCGACTGCAAGAACGCCTCAATCTGTCGCATGATCTACACGATGGTTTGGGCGGTTCATTGGTGCGTTCAATCGTGTTGGTGGACAAGGCCGAAGACTTTGATAAGCAGCGCTTTATGTCGATCCTCAAATTACTAAGAAACGACTTACGTCAAATCATTGACTCGGGGTCGAGTCTCGGTGCCAAAATCCCGGATACGCCGATCATTTGGGGCGCGCCACTGCGCCATCGTTATGTGCAAATCTTTGAAGAGATGGACATTCAATCCAAATGGCAGTTCCCTGATCAGTGGCAAACCTTACCGACCGCACTCGAATGCCTGACCCTTGCCCGCGTCACCGAAGAAGCCTTGACCAATATCGTCAAGCACAGTCATGCCAGTCTGGTCAGTGTCACACTGCTATTGGACGCCGAAAGCATGCTGTTAAGTATCGAGGACAATGGCGTTGGCTTTGATCCGAGCACGGTTCAAGCTGGGCTGCATGTGGGATTGCACAGTATGCAAGTTCGGGTGAAACGCATCGGTGGCAGTATCGAGATCGTATCGCAACCCGGCCGGACTTTGATTCAGGTGAGGATTCGGCATTAAGCCGTGTTGAATCATTTAAAATTCATCATGACCATTGGCTTTTAGACGTTGTTTGGTGTCTAGATATTCTCGCTGAAGATATGCTCTCAAATCATCACTAATCGCCAATCCATGATGCTGATAATAATTGACTACGATTTGTCGATTTTGTTCTGCGATATTCAAGCCATTAATTTTTTTCTGGGAGAGCTGCAATTGCTGTAAGAACCCAGGAAAAAATGTATTTAAATCTTCAATCAATTCATCGCCACTATAAGCGTAAGTGCGCCATTGATTATCCTGCGCAGTTCGAACAAAGACCGTGTCAAAGCGTGCTTTTAATATGTTACCTGACACGCGAATTACCTCTTGCGTCGGGACGACACAAACCTCGCCAACATCGGTCATCAAGTTCACTTTGGGTGCTTTATATTTAACTTCGATCAGTTGATAAGCTTTGGGCTGATCGACAAAATTTTGAATGAAACTTTTCAGGTTATCTTCATTATCTTGTTCAGCAATCCATTTGCTGGAGACATACACCTGACCCGGATGTTGAGATTGAAACAACTGCGAATATGAATTTTTTTTAGAGAGTGCTATATAAGCATCGAGATCGCCAGCCTCAACAAAATGCTTCGATGCCGCTATGTTTTGATAGAAAAAGTCGTAGCTTTGCTTGCATTGTAAGGTATCAGCATGGCCTAAACCCGAAAATACACCGAGACAAAATAGTGCAATTATTTTTTTCATTAAATCGAAATTTCACAAATATTCAATGTGGATATTATCGTGATATTAAAAAATAAAACCACCCGCAGGTGGTTGAGTATTTAAAGAA
Source organism: Acinetobacter sp. (assembly GCA_030152605.1). Taxonomy (GTDB): domain Bacteria; phylum Pseudomonadota; class Gammaproteobacteria; order Pseudomonadales; family Moraxellaceae; genus Acinetobacter. The sequence goes on from JASLJB010000110.1 coordinate 10,152, forward strand.
ATCTATATATTACTGCGTTTTAACCTTTGTCTTACCGAGAAGTTGATCTACAAGCTCATTAATCTTAGTTTCGGTGCTTCTCCACTTATTCAGTGCAAGTCCACCATTCCCTTTGAGTCTAAAAGATGATTCTGAAACCTGACGACCATTTTGTAGCAGGTTGAATTGAGCCGATACCATATAAGGTGCGAAATCCCAAGAACGAAGCGCAGTATAATTCAATGTAGTTTGACACAAACTCAGATTATCTGTTTCTTTCAATGTGGAAGCTTCGATATTGTAGCGTTTAAAACTTTTCTCAACCAAAGCATCAAAATCTTTAATAGTGACTTTAGCATTATGGATGATACACACCTGTCGAATCGAATCTGGATTGAATCCGGTCACGTTATTAACTTGTATACTGGTACAACCCACTAAGCTAAAACCCAACACCCCTAACAACAATAAATTTTTCATTTTATGTTACTCAAATTAAGCTGCATAAAAATAACAACTTAGATTGATAAAATCCATATGAACTGATGCATTAAAATAATAATTATTTTGTACTTGTCCGCAACTTCGCATTTTTAATCCAATGAGTTTCTCATATAATTTGGGTCTAATATTTGATAAGTGAATTGCCTTATCAGCTAAAATTAAATATGACAATATATCAATCACCCCATCCCTACAAATATGCGAGCTAGACTTGTTCCTTTAATCCACCCTTGTAGTCGGGACAGTCAGTTAAGAAAAATATCGCTTAAAAAATTGAGTTTCCACACTACTTTCTGCGTATCTCTTATGCTCAAAATCTCCCCCTCTTGCGCCATATATGGCTCATCTTTATCAAGGAGGGTAATTCCA
>JASLJB010000320.1 GCA_030152605.1 Acinetobacter sp.
CTAGGATGATGTAAACCAGCAAAACTCAGACGAATGCGTGGTTTTCGGGAAGTTCGCCATCCCTACCCGGTCGCCACTTCGCGACACTGCACTAATCATATACAAAATGAAACGACAATACCAATCAAAACTTGATTAAAAGTTAAATCAAATTGATCTTTAAGCGCGTTAAATTAAACTTTCACAATAAAAACAATAAATTAATAGCACTACAATTGGTTATTATTTATACAATAGATATCAAATTGTTTCAAGCACTATCAACTTTTAGTTGATGGAACTGCTATTTCTTGTATGTTCCAAAAACAAAGTGGAGCAAATAGACAAGCATCATCAGCGTTTAAGCCGATTGCTCTAGATTGACTTGCTATTTGTGTAAGCGAGTACAAATTCTGATTTTCAGGCGGATGTAAGCATGACAAAGGCGTGGGTTTAAACGACCAGTCAAAATCAGCACGGTTAAATAAGTGACTTCTAGTTTTTATCTTAAATGGTAATGATATTGTTTGTTCAACCCACTTCATTCATCTTGCATTACAAATGTATTTTTATTGATAACTCATATTTAGCACCCTCAAATCTTGATCTCTCTCAGGATGCTTTAGACTGATTAACTTTTCTTATATATCGACTCAAATCGGTTTTTTTAAAGATCAAGGATCCAATCAAGATAAAAGAAAAGTACGTGATGTTTAATTATCCCCAAAAAGACAATTATTTTGTGCGATTGAAATAGAAAAGCTATTCAATTAAGATTCAACTTTAAATTGAATCTTTATGCTGTAGCTCTCAGCACGATGGAGTTCGCAAGATTCTGTAAGTCTTAGTTTTTTTATCATTTATCATTCAACCCAAATCAGCGCTCAATCCATTGTCAATATCGATTGAATTTATATCACGATCGCTTTAGTAACGTTTTTGACGATTAATTTTCAAATATTTAGCGATTTATTTATTAAAAAAAGCTTATGAATGTAAAGAAAAACAACAATTAAAAAAACCAAGATTTTAAAAAAAAGGATATGATACGTGTAATTTCAGTATCCATTCCAATCATGAGTAACCATCAAGAAAAAATCGCTTTTGCACAACGTTTAAACCAAGCCCTCACCCAAGCCAAGCACCCCATTAGTCCTACCTACTTGGCAAATGAGTTTAACAACCGCTACTCTGGTCAATCGATCAGCGTTCAGTCTGCTAACAACTGGTTGCTTGGTAAGGCCATCCCGAATCAAGACAAATTAGCCGTACTATCAATTTGGTTGAATGTCACCAATCAATGGTTAAGGTTTGGTGATACCGATGCAAATGCGGTATTAGGTATCGAAAGTGATACCCAAGATATGGATTTTTTCTTAAAGTACCGTAGCCTAACGATTGCGCAAAAACAACTGATCCAATCCATTGTCAATGAATTCAATCAATCGTCGTCTTAGTCCCTGCGAGCAGCTGTAAGAATTGCTGCTTTTCCTGTCGATATAGTGCGATCAACTGTTCGTACTCTAGTATCTTTTGATACAAGCACTTCAGCTCCTGTTTTTTTATTTGAATGAGTTCAGTACTGTCATCACCTGCATCAGCATAATGGTGTTGTTTATTTTCCATAATTTGAGCAATATAAATTTTTAATTGATTAAATAATAAAGCATTAATTAAAAAAAAACAAACAAAAACTAACATTTTGTAGACACCGAACACAAATACAAGCATTTAAAAAGTTGTTTGTTTATAATTTTAATCTCTTACTTCCCCAAGTTTAAAACCTTTAGCTTAAATTCCATTCCAGCCTGCATATGGCATTATTCGGAACGAAAATTTTCTCATCATCTTTAATGCCGTGTTCATCTTTAATGAGGAATTGGTCACACCAAAGCTAGTGAAGTGTGTAGGATTACGCAATGATTTTAATAAAAAAATCCTCGCAATGCGAGGATTTTTTTAGACTTTATAATTTATTCAGATTACATCATGCCGCCCATACCACCCATGCCACCCATATCCGGCATCGCTGGTTTGTCTTCAGGAATATCAGTGATCATGCATTCAGTGGTCAGCATCAAGCCAGCAATAGAAGCTGCATGCTCAAGCGCAGAACGCGTCACTTTAGCTGGATCAAGAATACCCATTTCCAACATATCGCCATAAACGCCAGTTGCAGCGTTGTAACCATAGTTACCTTCACCCAATTTCACGGCGTTGATGACTACAGATGGCTCATCACCAGCATTGGCAACGATTTGACGTAAAGGTGCTTCGATCGCACGGCGGAGGATATTCACACCTGCAGTTTGATCATCGTTAGCGCCAGTTAAGTTTTCAAGTGCTTTAACCGCACGAACCAAGGCAACACCACCACCGGCAACAACACCCTCTTCAACCGCTGCGCGAGTTGCATGTAGTGCGTCATCAACACGATCTTTCTTCTCTTTCATTTCAACTTCAGTTGCTGCACCGATTTTGATCACCGCAACACCGCCAGCCAATTTAGCGACACGTTCTTGAAGTTTTTCTTTGTCGTACTCTGAAGTTGATTCTTCGATTTGTGCACGAATCTGCTGTACACGATCAGAGATTTGAGCTGCATCACCAGCACCATCAATGATCACTGTATTTTCTTTAGAAACAGTAACTTTATGTGCAGTACCGAGATCTTCCAAAGTCGCTTGTTCCAAAGACATACCCACTTCTTCAGAAATCACGTTCGCGCCAGTCAAGATCGCGATGTCTTGCAACATGGCTTTACGACGATCACCGAAACCAGGTGCTTTCACTGCACATACTTTGATGATACCGCGCATGTTGTTGACAACAAGTGTCGCTAGTGCTTCGCCTTCAACATCTTCAGCGATGATCAAAAGCGGTTTACCAGTTTTCGCTACAGCTTCTAAGGTACCGATCAATTCACGGATGTTGCTGATCTTTTTATCAACCAACAAGATGAATGGGTTTTCAAGCTCAGCAGTCAAAGTATCTTGTTTGTTGGCAAAGTAAGGTGAGATATAACCACGGTCAAACTGCATACCTTCAACAACATCAAGCGCATCTTCAAAGCCTGAACCTTCTTCAACAGTGATCACGCCTTCTTTACCGACACGTTCCATAGCTTCAGCGATCAGTTTACCCACAGTCTCATCAGAGTTTGCAGAGATCGAACCGACTTGCTCAATCGCTTTGGTGTCAGAAGCAGGTTTAGCCGTTGATTTAATGTTTTCAACAACTGCTTTAACCGCTAAATCGATCCCGCGTTTAAGATCCATTGGGTTCATACCTGCAGTAACAGATTTGATCCCTTCATTTAAAATCGCTTGCGCCAATACAGTGGCAGTCGTTGTACCGTCACCTGCGATGTCATTGGTTTTTGAAGAAACTTCACGAACCAATTGAGCGCCCATATTTTCAAATTTATCAGACAGTGAAATTTCTTTAGCAACAGTCACGCCATCTTTAGTGATGTGCGGTGCGCCGAAAGAACGATCGATCACGACATTACGGCCTTTAGGACCTAAAGTTACTTTTACTGCATCTGCAAGGGTATTCACGCCTGCGATCATTTTAGCGCGTGCTGAATCACCAAATTTTACGTCTTTAGCTGACATACTCAACTCCAAATATTTTTAATTTTTTACAATAACGATGATTGATTAAAGATCATTAAAGCTTATCGCTGTTTACGCTTCTAAAACCGCTAAAATATCAGACTCTTTCATAATGAGAAGTTCTTCGCCGCCCACTTTGACGGTGGTGCCGGCATAAGTACCGAACAATACTTTATCGCCAACTTTCACATCGAGAGCACGTACACCGTTGTCCGTGATTTGACCGTTACCGACTGCGATCACTTCACCTTGAGCAGGTTTTTCAGCAGCAGAACCAGGAAGCAAGATGCCACCTGCAGTTTTAGTTTCTTCTTCAACACGACGAATAACGACACGATCATGTAATGGACGAATGTTGCTCATATTTAACTCCATCAAACTAAGTCTATATAGATGACTGATAACGACCTATTTTATTCCATGCGTCGTTATCAAAAATAAATTCATGCCACTTTTGTGGGGATGAAAAAAAACGCTTCAAGGGCAGCTTGAGTTTTTTTTTATTTTTTTGTGCTTTTTTTACACATCTATCACATTATTAGCTAAGCAAATGAATCCACGCTGTTTTCAAGTAGAAAATCTTGCTGATGTTCATCATAAAAATAGTGTTGGATCCTACCATCCTGCTGGATCACATTAAAGCTATTCGGGGTCTTTTTATAATGGCGATGCGAGGTTGCAGTCCCTGCATGCACTTCATAAACAGGGTGCGTTAAACCCAGATGATACTGCTGATTAAGATCATAAACCGCGGTAATATGCAGATGGCCATGCAACAAGGCATATAAATCATGCCTGCCCCACTGCTCTAGCGCAGTTTGCGCTAACACGGGACAATCACGCACATGATGATGATCCACGTGTTCGGTATAAAAAGGTTGATGACTGACGATGATTTTATATTTGTGTTGTGGCGTCTGCTGCAGTGCACAATCAATCTCTTCAATTTGCGCACTGCTAATACTGCCCTTGGTATGATAACGCGGTCGAATGGTATTTAGCCCAATCAAATAAAAATGTTCCGTCTCCAAGTTCTGCTCAAGGGCGCCAAAGAACAACTCATAATAACCGAAAGGCCTAAATGCTCGCTTCCAAAGGTGATACAGCGGGATGTCATGATTGCCTGGCACTACAAAATACGGCACCCCGAGCGAGTTTAAAAATTGCTTACAGGCAAAAAACTCCCTAAAGCGCGCACGCTGGGTGAGATCACCACTTACCACCACTATTTCAGGTTGCTGTAACTGACAAAAACGCTGAATAGCTTCAATGCATTGCGTGCGTTCAGCGCCAAAGTGTAAATCAGAGAGATGAATCAACATAAGGCACCATCACGTTTAAGGCATTTTTTTCGACTTGAATCTTCAATGGCGGGGCGATTTTGACAATCTCACCATCAATGGCCACCGTCAATAATGATTTTTTAGAATATACGCTGACATTTTCGGCACTAAAGCTATAGACATCAGGCGCTTTCTCTAAGCCACCTTTGATGAGTTGAAATAGGGTTTTAAACACCGTTAACTTATCACTTTTGGCCATCACCACGCCAGCGACCAGACCTTGCTTTACACATTCAGCGATTTTGAGTTTCATCTCTGCCAACTGCAGCTGATTGTTGCCAAAGAATATTAAGGGCGTTCTAAAGCGATGTAACTGTTGATCTATTTTAATCTCTAGCTTGAGTTCTTTCCAATCTCGAATTAATACATCCAAACCCGAGGTATAGGCATTGATGCTAAAACGGCCGAACTTTTGATTGTAATATTCACGCTTTTTGATAAACAAAGGGTACAAGCCCAAACTGGCATTATTCAGGTAAATATACTGGTTAATTCGTCCCACATTGACGCTTTGCACATGTCCTTTTGAAATGACGCTTGCAGCTTCAAGCGGATTTAATGGAATATTTAAAACGCGAGCAACATAATTAAATGTACCCATCGGAATAATACCCATCGGGATCTCACGGTGAATTAAGCGTGATGCAACCGCATTCAAGGTACCATCCCCTCCTGCAGCAACCACGACGCCTGGGTTGAGTTGAGTAAGATGTCGTTGCAATACTTGATCCATCACTTGATCAATATCTTGAGGCAAATTAAAGTGAAATACTTGAACCTCAAAACCTGCTTGCGACCATGCTGCTAAAATTTGATCAACACTTGTTTCCTTTTTAGCAAGATGAAATCCTGACCTTTGGTTATAAACAAGAGAAAGCGGTACAGCACCTTTAGCCATAACTTTGAATTTGTTAATTAATTCGCTCTAATTTCGTTGATTTTCCATCCAGTTAACAGGCTATTTATGTAAAAAACCATTTAAAATGATTCAAATTCCCGATTACAGACATCAATGCAAATAAACCAACAAGCATTTGTTTTTATTTAAAATTTTTAATATAAATAATGCGCATAAAATTAAAAAATGTTTAAATTTATCATCATAATATGAGCAAATATTGTTTTAATACAGTTGCTTGTGATTTATTGCAAGCAAAATGTCTGCTTAAGGTCAAGCCTTATTTTTTTTTATTATTTATGCTTTAATACAGCCACTTTTTTTCATAATTGAATCTGCGACTTATATCCTAAGTTGCGGATTATTATTTGTGCATCATACTGCACACATTTGAGATAGGCCTCACCATGACCCAAGTGAACGCACCAGAATTCGTTCGTCATCCCAAGCTCATTGCATGGGTGGAAGAAGTTGCTAAATTAACTAAACCCGCGAAAATTGAATGGTGTGACGGTAGCGCAGAAGAGTATCAACGTCTCGTTGACCTGATGATCGCTAACGGCACCATGCAAGCATTAAACCAAGAAAAACATCCTGGTTCGTACTTAGCAAATTCTGATCCATCTGATGTTGCACGTGTAGAAGGACGTACGTTCATCTGCTCTGAAAAGCAAGAAGATGCTGGTGCAACCAACAACTGGGAAGCGCCTGCAGAAATGCGCGCTCGCCTGAACGGTTTATTTGACGGCGCGATGCAAGGCCGTACCATGTATGTTGTTCCATTTTCTATGGGACCACTTGGTAGCCACATCGCACATATCGGGATCGAATTAACAGATTCTCCATATGTTGCAGTCAGCATGACTAAAATGGCACGCATGGGCAAAGCTGTTTATGACGTTCTCGGTACTGACGGCGAATTTATTCCATGTGTTCACACTGTTGCTTCACCTCTTGCAGCAGGCGAAAAAGATGTCGCATGGCCGTGCAACCCGGAAAAATATATTGTTCATTATCCTGAAACACGTGAAATCTGGTCATATGGTTCAGGCTACGGCGGTAACGCACTGCTAGGTAAAAAATGTCTTGCTTTACGTATCGCATCTTCGATGGGTCGTGAACAAGGTTGGTTGGCTGAACACATGCTGATCTTGGGCGTGACCAATCCACAAGGCGAAAAACACTATATCGCAGCTGCATTCCCATCTGCATGTGGTAAAACCAACTTTGCCATGTTGATTCCACCAGCAGGTTATGAAGGTTGGAAAATCGAAACCGTAGGTGACGATATTGCATGGATCAAACCTGGCCAAGACGGTCGTTTGTATGCAATCAACCCTGAAGCTGGTTTCTTTGGTGTGGCACCAGGTACTAACATCAAAACCAACCCGAACTGTATGGCCACCTTGCACAAAGACGTGATCTATACCAACGTTGCTGTTACTGATAGTGGCGAAGTTTGGTGGGAAGGTTTGTCTAAACAAGCACCTGCTAACCTCACCAACTGGAAAGGTCAAGCACATACTGGCGAAGAAAAAGCAGCTCATCCAAATGCGCGCTTTACCGTTGCTGCAGGTCAATGCCCTTCAATCGATGCTGATTGGGAAAATCCAGCCGGTGTGCCGATTTCTGCATTCATCTTTGGTGGTCGTCGTGCTGACACTGTGCCATTAATCTCAGAAGCATTTGACTGGGTCGATGGCGTGTATAAAGCCGCCACAATGGGTTCTGAAACCACAGCTGCTGCGGTTGGCCAACAAGGTATCGTACGTCGCGATCCATTTGCGATGTTGCCATTTGCTGGCTACAACATGGCAGACTATTTCAACCATTGGTTAGAAATGGGCGAAAAAGTTGCAGTTCAAGCTGAAGCTGCTGGCAATAGCCTTCCAAAAATCTTCAACGTCAACTGGTTCCGTCGTGATGCGGAAGGTAATTTTGTTTGGCCTGGTTTTGGTCAAAACATGCGTGTACTTGAGTGGATCATTGATCGTTGTGAAGGCCGCGCTGATGCGACTGAAACACCGATTGGTTTAGTCCCAACTTATGAACAGCTGAACTGGACAGGCCTCGATTTCACTAAAGAACAGTTTGACACTGTGACTGCTCAAGACAAAGATCAATGGATCAAAGAGCTTGAAAGCCACACTGAGTTGTTTGCTAAGCTCGGTGATCGCCTACCGAAAGCATTGAAAACACGTCAAGATCAATTACTTGACTCAGTGAAAAAATCAGCTTAATCGCTCTGATTTCACAATGCTTTTAAAAGGTCGCTTCGGCGACCTTTTTTAATGGCTATTTCTTCATGACTGTTTTCATGACAATCATCATTTCTAATCACGCGATTAGGCTGCATGTTCTTGCATACGTTTGCGATGTAGCTCAAGCAAAAACACCTCCAATGCCGCAATCTCAGTTGAAGTAAATTTCAAACCCAACTTAGTGCGTCGCCACAGGATATCCTCACTCGAAACCGCCCACTCTCGTGCAACCAAATATTCAACTTCAACTGCATACAAACCATGACCGAAGTCTTGCCCCAATTGTTCTATCTGCTGAACATGCTCAAGCAACTGCCAAATCCGCGTTCCATAGGCATAGGCCCAACGCTGCGCCAAAGACCGCGGCATATTGACAAGCTGCTGACTGATGGCAGCAATCAAAGCCTCAGTCCCTGAAATCCCCACCAACTGCTCCGCACCAGGCAATGCTGCTTTTGCGGTCCACTGGCCAGACATACGTGGAAAATAAGGCTTCAACTCAAGCATCGCTGCTTCAGCCAGCTTCCGGTAAGTCGTTAACTTACCACCAAACACAGACAGTAAGGGTGGCTCTTCAGGGGCGCCTTTTGACAAAGCCAGCGTATAGTCGCGCGTCACCGCAGCAGGATTATCCGACTCATCATCACACAATGGTCGCACCCCAGAGAAACTAGAAACGATCGCAGTCGCATCGAGCTGAATCTTGAAGTGCGCATTGGTGACCGCCAATAAATAATCAATTTCTTCAACCGCAATCACCACATGGTTGGGATCACCCTGATATTCTCGATCCGTGGTGCCGATTAAGGTGTAATCCTCTAAGTATGGAATCGCAAAGACGATACGTTGATCTTCATTTTGTAGAATATACGCTTTATCACCGCTATAAATTCGCGGTACCACGATGTGACTGCCTTGGATTAAACGGATCGAATACGGTGACTGAAGCTGCAATTGATCTTTAATCACCCCTTCCACCCAAGGCCCTGCAGCATTCACCAAAGCTTTGGCTTGGAGTTGAAACACGCCTTGCTGATTTTCACACTGAATCGACCAAAAGCCTTGCTCGCGCTGAGCCGAGATAAAGCGCGTTCGGGTTCGAATATCGGCACCTTTTTCAGCTGCCTGCAGCGCATTTAACACCACCAAGCGCGCATCATCCACCGCACAGTCTGAATACTCAAAACCACGTTTAATTTCAGGCTTCAATGGGCTCGCCGCAGGATCAAAATCCAATAACTTAGATCCAGCCAACTGTTCACGCTTGCCCAAGTAATCATAGAAAAACAAACCTGTTCGTATTAACCACGCTGGGCGTAAATGCGGCCGATGCGGCAAGATGAAGCGCATGGGGCGAATCAAATGCGGGGCTTTTGCCAATAAGACTTCTCGCTCGAGCAAAGCCTCACGAACCAATCGAAACTCTTTATGCTCCAAATAGCGTAAACCACCATGAATCAACTTACTACTGGCCGAAGAGGTATGACTTGCGAGATCATCTTTCTCACATAAAAATACCGACAGGCCACGACCTGCGGCATCTACAGCAATCCCGACCCCATTAATCCCGCCACCGATCACCACGAGATCATAGCAACCCAATTGATTCAGCAAACCCATCATCGTCGTATTCCTATCACCGTCATCCATCTAAGCAAAACCATATCGACATTATGTTCGATATGAATCCAAGTTAAATCACTTTAATACCCCTTACGACCCATCCATCGCAGCATGTATCCACCCATCGCAGCATAACCTTCTCTCATGACATTCTTTGTTGTTATAGCACTGAATGGGAATTTAAACAGCCAACGATACAATTGCAGTTTAAAACCAAGCGCGAAAAAATGAAGCGCCGCTGGATGATAGAAATAGGCTGATGAAGTTTTACGGATCAAAGCTTTAATTAAAATTACCGCAGCGATTAAAAAATAAATTTGCCTGACTTTCGTAGCAATGTTGATCGTTTATTTAATGTCGCTATGGCATACTGTTTCAATGAACGTATAGGAACACTGGGTTATGAAAAACATCAAAATATTGGGTTTAGGCTGTATTGTTTTAGCGCTCGCTGGCTGTCAATCCACCCCAAGACAATTTAATGGCGCAACAGGCTATCAAATTGAAAGACAAGATAAAAATTCCGCCACGCTCGCTTATACACTTGCTGGGCGTGCAGACCGTAAGATGGATGAAGATAAATTACAACGTGCGTGCAGAAAAGTCTTAGATGCAAACAAAACCTACAAACTTAATGTACTCAGCATCAATGAAATTGCCAACCCTGCTTTTGCGGCGACCGATAAACATGCAGTTCAACTTGGTAATAGCCGGACTTCTTTCCGCCTTTCGGATACCCCAAGCCTGAATAACAGCGAAGACTATGCAACCCGTCAAGCCTTAGACACTCGTCCAAGCACCTTGCGTGTGGTTCGTTATACTTGTACCTTGCAGTAAGATATTTTAATTCAAATATTTATTAATAATTTTAAATAGACAAAATAAACAATTGCCTCAATCATGAGGCAATTGTCGTGATGGAATGGATGAAATTGTCGTACTCAACAAGGCTCGTGATTAGATCGAGATTGATTGATAAAAACTAACATTACGGAATTCCTTGGACTCATCCAAATCAGGCCATGTGGTTGCGCTACGTTCATTGAGTTTAAGATACTGCGGGTGACTAAAATTTTTCACCCGACTGTCCGCCACCCAAACCTGTTGGCTAAACTTCAAGAAATCATCTAAAAAGAATCGATTACATTGATCATAGAGCACATCAGCTGCCAACAACACATCTACGGCTTCTGCCTGATAGAGATCATCTAAGTACTCAAGCTCGACGTGATTAAGCCGAGCATTTTCACGGCAGGCCGCCAAACTGACAGGGTCAATATCACAACAAATCACCCGACGCGCACCGGCTAATTTGGCTGCAATCGCCACCACACCCGATCCAGCACCGAAATCCAGCACCACTTTGTCTTTGACATGCTGCGGCTCAGCCAATAACCACTGCGCCATGGCCAAACCCGAAGCCCAGCAAAAAATCCAATACGGCGTGTCATTCCAAATTCGTCGAATGATGTCATCATCCAAACGATCCGTTGGAAACACCGGCGGAATCAGCCACAAGGAAATCGGCGTGTCTGGAAGTTGCTGCGCCATGAGCTCACACTGTGGTATGACCTCATGTAGCGCATCCAGCAAATGTTTTGGAGCCGTGCTCAAGCCGATCAGCCTAGTGCTTTTTCAGCAGCTTCAACAGTTTGGCGAATCAAGGTGGTAATTGTCATCGGACCAACACCACCTGGAACTGGCGTATAAGCAGAAGCAATTGACTCAATCCCTTCAAGTTGAATATCCCCTACACCACCACCTTCACGCGGATGGAAGCCGGCATCAACCACAACAGCACCGGGTTTGATCCAGTCTTTTTGAATTAATTCAGCCTTACCCACAGCACCCACAATAATATCGGCCTGCTGAACAAATTGAGCAAGATTTTCAGTACGTGAATGGCAAATCGTCACAGTCGCATTGGCTTGCAACAGCATCATGGCCATCGGCTTACCCAAAATCGCAGAACGACCCACCACCACCGCATGCTTACCCGCAATATCGATCTGATGTGCTTGAAGAATCGACATAATGCCTGCAGGTGTCGCAGAACCATAGGCTTGCTCACCCATTGCCATACGACCAAAGCCCAGACAAGTGACGCCATCGACATCTTTGGTCAGTGAAATTGCATCAAAACAAGCACGTTCATCAATTTGCGCAGGCACCGGATGTTGCAACAAGATCCCGTGTACATCAGGGTTGGCATTTAGTTTTTCGATCTCAGCAAGCAATTGCTCAGTCGTGGTTTCTTTACCCAACTCAACTTTAAGTGATTGCATGCCAACACGTTGACAGGCATTGCCCTTCATACGTACATAAGTCGCAGAAGCACCATCATCCCCCACCAAAATGGTGGCCAAAATCGGGGTTCGACCTGTTTTTTCTTTTAACGCTTCAACACGTTGTAATAAATCAGCTTCAATTTTTTTTGCTAAAACACGACCATCTAAAAGCAATGCCACGGCACATCTCCAGCCTAGATATGAGTTAATTTTGCAAATAATACATGATTATTGGACAGATATTCTTTTAGATGTTGTTTTTATGCTCACCTTAGCTGAATTCTCTATTGTTTTTTTTTCAAAGGTTGCTAATATGTGCATCACCAAGAGATGGCGGGGTGGCAGAGTGGTCATGCAGCGGACTGCAACTCCGTGTACGCCGGTTCGATTCCGACCTCCGCCTCCAATCTTGTGTAACGCCCGGGTGGTGAAATAGGTAGACACAGGGGATTTAAAATCCCCCGCCCACAAAGCGTGCCGGTTCGAGTCCGGCCCCGGGCACCATTTT
>JASLJB010000345.1 GCA_030152605.1 Acinetobacter sp.
TCACCATGACCACGCTGGATGCCGTATGAATGCCTTTAACCCCACCCTGATAACCTTTCTGTTTTATATCGTTGCCATGGTGATCATTGGCTTATTTGCATATCGTGCAACTTCGGATTTCTCAGACTATATCTTGGGTGGGCGCCGCCTCGGCAGTTTCGTGACTGCCCTGTCTGCCGGTGCATCTGACATGAGTGGTTGGTTGCTGATGGGCTTACCCGGTGCGATTTTCCTGTCGGGTTTGTCTGAGATGTGGATTGCGGTGGGCTTGATCATCGGGGCTTGGCTGAACTGGCTCTTGGTCGCTGGTCGCCTTCGGGTGCATACCGAAGTGCAAAACAATGCCCTCACCCTACCGGATTATTTCTCTAACCGTTTTAACGATCACTCGAAAATCCTAAGGATCGTCTCTGCCTGTGTGATCTTGATCTTTTTTGCGATCTACTGTGCCTCAGGTATGGTCGCTGGTGCACGCTTATTTGAAAGTATGTTTGGCTGGTCGTATAGCACTGCACTGTGGATTAGTGCCATCGCCACCATCAGCTATGTATTTATCGGCGGATTCTTGGCGGTGAGTTGGACCGATACCATCCAAGCCACCTTGATGATTTTTGCATTACTGCTCACCCCGATCGTGACCATCTTGGCGATTGGTGACTTCAATCAGATCAGCCTTGCGCTTGAAGCTGCACGTCCTGAAGCCATGTCGCTGTTCTCTGATTTAAGTACCGTGGCGATCTTGTCTCTGGTGGCTTGGGGCTTGGGTTACTTTGGTCAACCGCATATCTTGGTGCGCTTCATGGCGGCAGATTCGGTCAAGTCCATTCCCAATGCACGTCGTATCGGCATGACTTGGATGACCCTGTGTCTCGGCGGTGCTGTTGCAGCCGGCTTCTTCGGGATCGCCTTCTTTGAACTGCATCCTGAATTGGCAGCCACCGTTACTCAGAACCCTGAAACCGTGTTTATGGAACTGACCAAACTCTTGTTCAATCCGTGGATCGCCGGGATCGTCTTGGCTGCCATCTTGGCGGCAGTGATGAGTACCTTGAGCTGTCAGCTTTTGGTCTGTTCGAGCACCTTGACTGAAGATTTCTACAAAGCCTTTTTACGTAAAAATGCCTCTCAAAAAGAATTGGTTTGGGTCGGTCGTTTGATGGTGCTCTTGGTTGCCGTATTGGCGATCATTTTGGCCAGTAATCCTGAAGCCAAAGTTCTCGGTCTGGTGTCTTATGCATGGGCAGGCTTTGGTGCGGCCTTTGGTCCACTGATCATCCTGTCGCTGTTCTGGAAACGCATGAACTTATCCGGTGCACTTGCCGGGATGTTGGTCGGTGCGGTGATCGTGATTTTATGGAAAAACCTCTTGGCCGATACCGGCATCTACGAAATTATCCCTGGCTTTATCTGTTCAAGCTTGGCGATCATCATCGTCAGCTTAATCACTGCCACACCAGATCAAGACGTGATTGAACGTTTTGAATTGGCTGATCAACGCTACAAAGACAGCTAAGCGCGCAAACGATCCAAGCAATACCCGCTGAATTAGCGGGATGATCTAGCAAAAGTAACAGAATAGATTCAAGAAAAAAGCTGCTGCATCCATCGATGCAGCAGCTTTTTTAATCTCGATCAGGGCGAACCTGAAGCCCCGATCAGTCCTTGGATTTAGACAATCTTGGCGATCAATTCACGCTGGGCATTGTGTACTGCCTCGCCTTCTGCACGTTCAACCCGATGCCAAGTGCCATCGCCATGTAATAACCAGGCTTGTTGATTGTCTTTCAGATAGTTCAACATACCTTGTTCATAAATCCGTTTTTTCAAGACTGGATCTTCAATCGGGAAACAAGCTTCGACACGACTAAACAAGTTACGATCCATCCAGTCCGCACTTGAACCGTAAATTCGATGTTCACCGGCATTGCTAAAGTAGAACACACGCGTATGTTCAAGGAAACGGCCCACGATTGAGCGCACTTGAATATTTTCAGACAGATTCGGCAGTCCCGGACGTAGGCAGCAGATCGAACGAATGATCAAATCAACTTTGACCCCAGCCTGAGAAGCCTCATACAGCTTGTTGATCAACTGTACTTCGGTCAATGCATTGACTTTGATGATGATATGTCCCGGTTTACCGGCTTTGACATTGGCTATTTCGTCATCAATAAAGTTCAATAACTGAGTGTGCAAGGTAAAAGGTGCATGCAGTAATTTTTTCAGCTTGGCCATTTTGCCCATGCCGGTCAATTCCTGAAAGATACGATGCACATCTTCACACAAGTCTTTATCCGTGGTCATCAAACCATAGTCGGTATAGATGCGTGCATTGCCCGCATGGTAGTTCCCGGTACCCAAATGCACATAGCGCACTAACTTGTTGTTTTCACGGCGTACCACCAAGATCATTTTGGCATGGGTTTTATAACCGACGATGCCATACACCACCACCGCACCTGCCTCTTGCAGTACGTTGGCCACGGCAATATTGGACTCTTCATCAAAACGTGCGCGCAGTTCAATCACCGCAGTGACTTCTTTGCCATTACGTGCCGCTTCCGCCAAGATTTGCACGATCTCCGAATCTGCACCACTGCGATACAGGGTTTGTTTGATCGCCAGCACTTTGGGATCACGCGCTGCTTCACGCAGTAAATTGATCACAGGGGCAAAAGATTCAAACGGATGGTGCAGCAAAATGTCTTGTTTCTGCATCGCCGTGAAAATATTTTCAGACTTCTTCAGTACCTTAGGCACCACAGGCGTATGTGAGTCATAGCGTAAATGTGGACGTTTAAAATTCGACACCAAACGCGCCAAATTCACTGGGCCATCGACCTTATACAGTTGCTCATGTTCTAAGTCGAACTCATTCAGCAAGTATTCATAGATCGGTTTCGGGCAATTCTCAGTGACTTCTAAACGTACGGCACGACCAAAACGACGCGAGTTCAATTCACCCTTAAGTGCAATCGCCAAATCTTCAACATCTTCATTCAGTGCCAAATCCGCATTACGCGTGACACGGAACTGATAGCATCCGGTCGCGGTCATGCCAGGGAACAAATCCGAAACATGCTCATGGATGATCGCAGACAGCATGACAAAATGTTCTTTGCCGCCAGTCAACTCATCCGGTAAACGCACCACACGTGGTAATGAACGTGGTGCCGGCACCACCGCCAAATCGATTTGACGGCCAAACGCATCTTTACCTTCTAAGGTCACGATAAAGTTCAGGCTTTTGTTGACCAAACGTGGGAACGGATGCGCTGGATCAAGACTGATCGGGGTCAGCACTGGCGCGACTTGTTCTTGGAAGTATTTTTTCACCCAGGTGGATTGTGCTGGTGATAACTCGCCACGGCGCAAGAAACAAATATCCGCTTCGCGCAACTTAGGCAGGATTTCTTCATTTAAAATGCGGTACTGACGTTCAATCGCCGCATGTGCAGTTTTTGAAATTGATTCGAGTACTTGTTTCGGGGTCAGACCATCTGGAGTCCGACTTTCATTGCCAAGGGAGAGTTGTTCCATCACCCCTGCCACACGAATTTCAAAAAATTCGTCCATATTGCGTGAAAAAATCAATAAGAAATTCATCCGATCTAGCAAAGGATGCAATGGATCGACAGCCTGTTCGAGTACGCGTAGATGAAAATCTAAAATTGAAAGTTCACGATTGATATAACGCTCATTATAAGAATATTCTGTAGCGCTATTCGTCACTGCGGTATTCATTCCACGTCCTTATTTTTAACGGATATTCTTCCAGTATGCTTGATTTTTGTGACATTTTCATAAAAAAATGCATAAAAATACAGCGCTTAAGCTTTTGATATTCGGGTTTATTCGGGAATTTGGCTATTGGACATATATTTTAAAATTTGGCGTTGTTTATAGCGAAATTTTGCATTTTGACGTTGCTGTTGATAGTACTTGGGGTTGGACAACAATGCTGCCAAAAATGCCGACTGTTCCCGATTGAGCTGTGCTGCATGGCGATTAAAATAGAAACGCGCTGCCGCCTCAACCCCATATAGATGATCGCCAAACTCGACCGAATTCATATACACCTCCAAGATCCGACGCTTGCTCCACATCCGCTCTAGCATCACTGTGGCAATCGCCTCTTGGCCTTTACGGAAATAAGAACGTCGATTATAGAAAAATAAATTTTTCGAGAGTTGCTGCGAAATGGTCGAACCACCTGCGACCACCTGTTCTTTTTCGATATTGCGCTGCATGGCAAACTCGATCCCGCCCCAGTCAAAACCATGGTGCTTTAAAAATTTTGCATCTTCGGCAGCGATAATGGCACGCTTAAACTGCAGACTGATCTGGTCGTAGTCAACCCATTGGTGTTGAATCGGCTGAAAGTCAGACAGATAATCTAAGCGCATAAACATCGTATTTTCAACAGGATGGGTACGCCACCACACCAGACTTGAGAAAATCCATAACTGAATCATGATCAGCAGACTTATCAATAAAACTAAGGTTCTGAACACAAAGGCTTTCATACAGTTTCGATTCTCCCAAACGAGATAGATAAATTTTCATGCTAAGCTAAGATGGTCATCCGCAATTGAATATCGATTCATGTCAGAATTGCAAGCCACTTATTTAAATACG
>JASLJB010000377.1 GCA_030152605.1 Acinetobacter sp.
TGTGGATCAGTTACAACGGGGTACTTATCAGCCGCGTCGCTTTATTCATGAAGCCGACCTACAAGAGTTGGCGGCCTCGATCGAAAAACATGGTGTGATGCAGCCGATCGTGATTCGTCCGATCGCCGATGCGGAACAACCCTATGAGATCATTGCCGGTGAGCGTCGTTGGCGTGCGGCACAATTGGCCGGACTAAAACAAGTACCGGCGATTGTGCGTGAGCTCACCGATCAAGTCGCAATTGCGTTGGCCTTGATTGAGAATATTCAACGTCAGGATTTGAATCCGATTGATCAAGCCATGGCGTTGCAACGTTTCCATGAAGAGTTTGGACTGAGTCATCAAGAAATCGCCGACACCGTGGGCAAGGCCCGTACCACGATCAGTAACTTATTGCGTTTACTTAGCCTGACCGACCAAGTCAAGCAGTTGATGCAAGAAGGCCAGATCGATATGGGGCATGCGCGTGCGATCTTGAGCATGAAAGCAGATGATCAGATCAAGATGGCCAACATCGTGATCGAGAAAGGTTTATCTGTACGTCAAACTGAACAGTGGGTACGTGATTGGAATGCGCCGAAGCAAGATCCAGCGAGCAAAGCGGCAGTATCCGCCGATCTGAATCAATTGACCCAGCAGCTGTCTGAGCGTTTTAGTGCCAATGTCAAGATCGATCATAACCAGCAAGGCAAGGGCAAGTTGGTGATTCACTACCATTCACTAGATGAGTTGGATGGTATTTTAAATATTTGCTTGGCAGAGAAATAAGTCACACCACGCTGTGATTTGAATGAAGCTACTTTTGCAAGGTACTTGAACTTACGCACAAAACATCGGCGTGAATTTCTTGAAGTCATGATAAACTCGTCGCGGCGTGATTTAATCAACGCCGCAGCGCTTAGATGTGTTGAGCATCAAGCTATGGATTTTCGCTGTGGCTTTTGCGCAGCGCTTGCATCCACTGCGAAAACACCTCAAGGGTGTCATCGCAGGATTTGGATGTTTTCAAATATATATTTGTCTCTGCAACACAGTTCTTTCCCGAGGTTGTTCACCAGTGAAAAAAGATTTTCAAGTCTATCTTCGCCTTCTTGCCTATTTAAAACCCTATTGGGGGATCGCGTTACTGGTTCTGCTTGGTTTCGGGCTCAACGCCGCAACTGAAGTCTCAGTCGCCAAACTACTCAAATTTATTATTGATGCGATCCAAGAAGGCAGCCGTGAAAATCTAGACTGGTTCCCGGCATTTATTGTGTTGTTGATGTTTTTCCGTGGCCTCGGCTTGTTTATGGGCGGTTACTATACGGCGGTGATTTCCAGAAGCTTGGTGTTTAGTATGCGCCAAGAGGTCTATGCCAAATTACTGCGCTTGCCATCACAATATTACCTAGACAACTCCTCAGGTCATATCACCGCCAAGATCATGTATAACGTCGAGCAAGTGACGGCAGCATCTTCTGAATCGCTCAAAGCTATTGTCAAAGATGGTTTGATTACCATCGGTTTGCTGGGCTATTTGTTCTATAGCAACTGGCGTCTGACCCTGTGTATCTTTATCTTCTTGCCGGTGATCGGCTTATTGGTGCGCAAAGCCTCCAAGCGTATGCGCAAGCTGTCGATCGAAGTACAAGACACCATGGGCGATGTCAACCATGTGGTGCAAGAGAGTGTCAGTGGTCAGTCGGTAGTGAAAAGCTTTATTGGTGAAGCCAGTGAACAACAGCGTTTCTACCATCACTCCCAAGAAAACTTAAAACGCAGCCTGAAAATGGTGGTGGTGCAAAACCTTAACAGCCCTGTGGTGCAGTTGGTGATTGCGATGGCAATGAGCTTGATCGTGTGGATTGCACTGCGTCCGCAGATCTTTGGCGATACCACTGCGGGTGAGTTTGTGGCCTATATCACAGCGGCAGGCTTGTTGGGTAAGCCGATCAAAAGTTTGACCGATGTCAATGAAAAATTACAACGCGGTATGGCAGCAGCACATTCAGTGTTTGAATTGTTGGATCTGCCTGAAGAACAAAATACCGGTACGCAAAAACCGACCCTGAAAGGCCAGATCCAATTTGAACACGCCAATCTCAACTATCGCGGCGATATCCACGCGATTCGTGATTTCAATTTAAATATTGAAGCCGGTCAGACCGTGGCCTTGGTCGGACGTTCTGGCGCAGGTAAAACTTCTTTGGTCAATTTGCTGACACGTTTTCAAGAACTCAGCTCAGGTCAGGTGTATTTGGACCGAATTGCGATCAAGGATATCGAGTTGTCTTGCTTACGTTCACAGGTGGCGATGGTCAATCAGCAAGTGGTGCTGTTCGACCGTTCAGTACGTGAAAATATTGCCTATGGTCAGCTTGAAGGTGCCAGTGATGAAGCCATCATTGCAGCAGCCAAAGCGGCTTATGCGCATGACTTTATTATGGCTTTACCACAAGGCTATGACACTGAGCTCGGTGCACAAGGTTTATCGCTTTCGGGTGGTCAACGTCAGCGTATTGCGATTGCACGTGCGATCCTCAAAGACGCACCGATCATGATCCTCGATGAAGCCACCAGTGCACTGGACAACGAATCAGAACACTATATTCAAAAAGCCTTTGATGCTGCGATGCATGACCGTCATCGCACCACCATTGTGATTGCACATCGTTTGTCGACGATTGAAAATGCAGATCTGATCGTGGTGATGGATCAAGGCCATATCGTTGAGCAGGGCAGCCATCAGGAATTGTTGGCCAAGCAAGGTGCGTACTACCAATTGCATCAACGTAATTTCGAGGAATAAACCACATGAGCATCGCACAACATCTGCAAGATGCTTGGCATCGCCAAGCAAAATGGCTGATGCTGTTGCGTCCTCTGTCTTGTCTCTATCGGGCTGGATTTTTATTCAACCAGCAGTGCTATCAAAGTGGACTGAAAAAAACCTATACCGCCCCAGTGCCGGTGATGGTGATCGGTAATATTACCGTGGGCGGTAGTGGTAAGACCCCGTTGCTGATTCAATTGGTCAAATACCTACAAGCACAGCAACTGCGTGTCGCCGTGATCAGTCGTGGCTATGGTGGCCAAGGCCCATTTCCGGCGTTGGTCAGTGCTGATGCGCCAGCCGAAGTGGTCGGAGACGAACCCTGTCAGATCGTGCAAGCGACTGGGGTGGCGATGGCGGTGGGTCCCAATCGTCAAGCCAGTATTGAACTGCTCCTTGCGCAGGCCGACTACGATCTGATCATCAGTGATGATGGCTTGCAGCATTGGGCTTTGGCACGTCAGTTGGAGTGGATCGTGCTCGACAATCAACGTGGTTTGGGTAATCAAAAACTCCTGCCCGAAGGTTATCTGCGTGAACCTGTGTCTCGCTTGCAACACGGAACGGTGATTGAGCATGCCATGAACCCGAGCCAAGCCTTGCATATGCACTTGGCACCCGGGGCTGCTTATTTGCTCAATCCAGACCAGCTTGAGCCGAGTGCGCAACGCTTTGATCCGAATGCGCATTACCATGCCGTGGTGGGGATTGGATTTCCACAGCGCTTTTATCAGACCTTGCGCAGTATTGGGGTGACTGACTTTGAACAGCATGCCTTTCCCGATCATCACCAATATCAGCGCCATGATCTGGATCTAGATGATCGAGTTGATCAAGCCCTGGATTTAGAGCATGGTGACCACGCTTCAGATTTACATCTGACTCCAGTGATCACCACTGAAAAAGATGCGGTGAAACTGCTGCCGCTAATCCAACATGATGCACAGTTCCGTCGTCCAATTTGGGTGCTCCCAGTGGAGGCGGTCTTGTCTGAGCAATGCTATCAAACCCTGCAACAACAGTTGCAGGCACTGGGTATTGCTATTTCAACTTCTTAAGTCTTAAGGTTTTTGCATGAACTCGAACACTCCTTTGAAACACATTGTGATTCCTGCGCGTTTTAGCAGTACACGTTTGCCGGGCAAACCATTGTTGTTGATTCATGGGCGAGCGATGATCCTGCGTGTGGTGGATCAGGCAAAAAAAGTACACGGTTTTGATGATCTTTGCGTCGCGACTGATGATCCGCGTATTGTTGAGCTTTGCCAAGCGGAAGGTGTCGATGTGGTTTTGACCCGTGCTGATCATCCTTCTGGCACCGATCGTTTAAGTGAAGTGGCACAGATCAAAGGTTGGGATGCCCAAGACATCATCGTCAATGTGCAGGGCGATGAGCCCTTGCTCCCGGCGCTATTGATTCGTCAAGTGGCGGATCTGTTGCAGGCGCAGCCGAACTGTTCCATGTCGACCTTGTGTGAACCGATCCAATCCATGCAAGAGTTTCAGCGCAACAGTATCGTCAAAGTGGTGATGTCTCAGCACAAACAGGCGTTATATTTTAGTCGTGCCGCGATCCCGCATGAGCGCGATGCTGCACTTAATCCTGACACGACGGCAAGCACAGCTGCGCCGAAGTCGGCCTATCGTCACTTGGGTTTATACGCCTATCGCGTCGGCCTGCTCCAACAATATGTGACTTGGGACATGGGGCAGTTGGAGCAGCTAGAAAGTTTGGAGCAGCTGCGTGTGCTTGAAAATGGACACCAGATTGCAATCGATATTGCACAGGCCAATCTGCCACCCGGTGTGGATACCCAAGCTGACTTGGATCGCCTCAATGCGATGGACATTGCCGCATTTAACTGACTTTAGGCCTTGATGATGGAAATGAATGTGGAGACCAACAACGCCGAGCGCTATCCGTGGCAGCAACAGGTCTGGGATACACTGACAGGTCGTTTTCCCAATATCGGGCATGGCCTGTTGTTATATGGCAAAGCTGGTTGTGCGAAACATGCATTTGCCCAACAGTTCCTGAGTTGGGTGCTGTGTTTAAACAAGCGTGCAGATGGCGCGTGCGGTGAATGTAGCAGTTGTTTATGGATCAAGTCGGATACCCATCCCAACTATGTCTACATCTCCACCGATGAGGACAATAAAAAACACAACGCCAAAATCAAGATCGACAAGATCCGCGAGCTGCTGCCTTTTGTGCAACAGACCGTAGATGGTTGGCGAGTGATCGTGATTGATCCTGCCGAGGCGTTGAATATTGCCTCATCCAATGCCTTGCTCAAGACCCTCGAAGAGCCGGGTGAGCGGGTATTGATCATCTTGTTGGCGGAGCATTATCTCAAACTGCCTGCCACCATACGCAGTCGTTTGCAGCACTTTGCCTTGGATCGGATCGAGCCGGCGCAGGCGCAGGCCTATTTGCAGCAACATTTGCCTGCTGATCAACAAGATCAGGCACAACTGTTGTTGAATCTGTCCAATCAAATGCCGTTATTGGCGTTGGAGTTGGTCCAGAGCGCTTGGTTGCCGCAACGCCAAGCCTTTGCTCGTGATTGGCAAAAGCTGGTGCAGGAAAAAAGCATGCCGTTGCAGTATGCAAGTAAGTGGAACAAAGAGCTGAGTTTTCAAGATTTTTCGCAAATGTTTGAATATCTACTCACAGATCTGTTGGCACTGAAGCTACAGCAGCAGATTAAAAATATTGATCTTGATTTGGCGGCATTGGCCGAGCATTATCATCTAGATGCCTTATTTGCACTTTATGATGCAGCGCAGCAGGCGAAAAAAATGCTCAATCAAAACGTTCAAGCCAATTTATTGCTGGATGATTTATTTATTCGCTTAATGAATGTGCCCACGGGCTAAACGCGACATCTACGCTAAAATCACCAAGGCCAAGTTAAGCGTCAAGGCTGGCTTGTAATTTAACCAAGTTGCAAGTTGGCTAAGTTAGCCAAGTTAAATAGTTTTATCATTATAAAATAGGGAATACTCGTGTTTGTCGATACGCATTGTCATCTCACCTTACTCAATTTAGACGCTTATCAAGGCAGTATTGATGCTGCACTTGAGCAAGCCCGTGAACAGGGCGTATGTAAATTCATGGGCATTTCAGTGGATTTGGATGATCATCTGGCATTGGCTGAAATCGCCGCACGCCATCAAGATGTGGGCTATAGCGTGGGTGTGCATCCTTGTGAAGATGCCACGGAAATGCAACGTGCCACGGTGGAACGCCTGGTGGAACTGGGGCAGTCGGATAAAGTCTGGGCCATCGGTGAAACCGGGCTAGATTATTTTCACAGTACCGAGTTTGTTGATGAGCAAAAACGCTGTTTTGCGCGCCATATTCATGCCTCACAACAGCTGAAAAAGCCGGTGGTGGTGCATACCCGATCTGCCAAGCATGATACGGTTGATATTATCCGTGCCGAAGCTTCAACACATGGCATCTTGCATTGCTTTACCGAAGACTGGGAAACTGCTAAAGCGGTACTGGACTGTGGTTACTACATTTCTTTTTCTGGGATTGTGTCATTTAAGAATGCGCAAGACTTAAGAGATGTGGCCAAACAAGTACCACTGGACCGGGTATTGATTGAAACAGACAGTCCTTATTTGGCACCGATGCCGTATCGCGGCAAAAGCAATGAACCAAAATTTGTCCCATATGTGGCGAAAGCACTCAGCGAAGTATATGATAAGACCCTTGAGGAAATTGGATTAATCACAACGCAAAATTTTGATAATCTTCTGAATTTAAAGTAAATCAGTGGGTGCTTAGCACATAGAAAAGTGAGTTATCGGGTGAAGATGGATCGTCAGGCTCAG
>JASLJB010000379.1 GCA_030152605.1 Acinetobacter sp.
CCGTACCAGAAACCATGGCAATTGCGCTGTATAGCATGGGCGTATGCAGCAGCTTTGACGCTGCGCTAGAACGCGCTCAACAGCTTTGGGCGCATCGAAATTTCTCATGATGCAGCGCGTATTTAATGTTTAGTATTACGCAGGATTGAAGACCTAGCATCATCCATAGCTTCAATGCTTTGGTGCTTTGGTGCTTTGATGCTTTGATGCTTTAGAAATGCAAAAGCAGATACAAAAACAAATTCAAAAGAAAAGGCGCTGATGATCAGCGCCTTTTGCATGTCACAGGATGGTTTCAGATAAAACGAATCGGGGTAAATTCAGACTCTGGCACATGATGTTCATCATCACAGGCCTCTGTTTCGGTCTTTTTGGTTTTGTCGATAAATCCAGTGCGCTCAGTCGTGTTGACATGCTCATGTTCCCAAGCAATCACGGCTTGCATACAGGTCTGACGTTGCTCTTTGGTCAATGCCGCACCGTTGGGCCATTTGCCAATCTCGATTGCGGTCTTTAAACGTTCGACAATATCGCTGTCTAACATGGCAAGCATTTGCTGTATATTCATCATCAATCCTGCTGTTGCATTAATCCTGCTGTTGATTTGAGTCAAAATCTTGATTCCAACCCAACTTGGTACGACATGCCATATAGAAGTCATAGCCGGGCGGATGTAATAAAATTAATTTAAAAGGATGTTTGCGAATATGCAAACAATCGCCTTCATTCAAAGAGACACTGTGCTGCCCATCGGCACTCACCATCGGCATGACCCGGTTCTCTCGAATTTCAATTTTAATTTCACTTTGCCCACCCACCACGATCGGTCGTGAAGACAAGGTATGTGGATGCATCGGCACCAACGCGATCGCATCCATACTCGGATGTAGGATCGGTCCGCCGCCAGACAAGGCATATGCGGTTGAACCGGTTGGCGTAGACACGATCAGACCATCACTATGCTGGCGATAGACATATTGTCCATCTATTTTAAGTTCGAAATCAATCATGTGCACAGACTTACCCGAATGTAAAACCACATCATTCAGTGCAATCGCATCATAAATAATTTCATTTTGGCTGCGTATTTCCATCTCTAATAGAAATCGGCGATCCAATTGAAACTGACCTTTTAACACCTGATCCAGCTTGAAGATCACTTCAGCGGGATTGATATCGGTCAGAAAGCCCAAACGTCCACGGTTGACGCCCAACACTGGGGTATTGTATTTCACTAAAGCGCGTGCCGCATGCAAAAGCGAACCATCGCCACCGACCACGATCACCAAATCCACCACCTCACCAAGTAAATGGCGGCTGACAGTTTGGGTATTTTTAAAGGGAACCAGTTCGGCAGTTGCTGCATCCAATACCGGATGTAAGCCTAGACCTAAAATATGGTCATGAATGAGACACAGTGTGTCAACCACTGAGGATTTGTCTGGTCGCCCAATTAAACCAATATTTCTAAATGCTCTTGGTGAAATGTGCACGTACGCTGAGACTCCGCAGTTATTTTGGCTATAATAGCACTAACATCTTCGTTTTAAAAAAAATTCAGAAATGAAATTTGCCGTTGTGCCATGGTGAAATTGCGACTGCCGAAATCCTAACAAATTGGCATGCGCGTTGAATTATGAACCTTTCAAGTGCTTTTTGTTTGCAATATTCAAGTTATTTCACAGTTTAATTATTGCAAAAAAAAGAAAAGCTTCGCATGATTGACCAAAATAAACAGGCTATTACGTGTATTTATGAAGTTTCAACGTGGTATCAGCTTAATTGCACTCATTTTCACGCTATTGGTGATCGCAGCCGCAATTGCTTTTAGTATCTACATCGTTCGTCTCGACAATATCATCAGAGATAAATTTGAAGGCAATCGCTGGGATATCCCCGCGAAAGTATTTGCACGTCCATTAGAAATTTATGCCAATGCACCACTGACCCAAAAAGACCTCGAACAAGAACTCAAACTTTTGGGCTATAAACAATCCAACAGCTACGAAAAATCCGGTAGCTACGTGGTTCAGAACAACAGCATGTATGTGCATACCCGTGGCTTTGACTTTGGTGATCAAGTCGATCCAGAGCAAGTGCTTCAAGTGGCGTTTGGCAATGAGCAAGTGCTGGATGTGCGCGCCACTAAACCGTCTAACACGGGTATTGCTCGCCTTGAACCGATGCTGATCGGCGGCATCTACCCACAGCACAATGAAGACCGCGTGCTGATCAAACTCAATAAAGTTCCAAAACCTTTGATTGAAGCGCTGATCGCCACCGAAGACCGTAATTTTTATCAACATCATGGCCTGTCCTTCCGCGGTATCGCCCGTGCGATGGTGAGTAATGTCACCGGGGGCAAACGTCAAGGTGGTTCAACCCTGACCCAACAGTTGGTGAAAAACTTCTACCTCAGCCCTGAAAGAACCTTAAAACGTAAGGTGAATGAGGCGCTGATGTCTTTGTTGTTGGAATTGCATTACAGCAAAGATGAAATCCTAGAAGCATACCTGAATGAAGTGAACCTGGGCCAAAACGGTAATTACTCCATCAATGGCTATGGTCTGGCCTCACAGTTTTATTTCGGTCTGCCGCTGCGTGAACTGAATATTGCCCAACAAGCCTATTTGGTCGGCTTGGTGCAAGGTCCGACTTTATACAATCCTTGGCGCAATCCTGAAGGTGCCAAAAACCGGCGCAATGTGGTGTTAAAAAATATGTTGGTGATGGGCTATCTGAGCCAACAGCAATATGACATCGAAGTTGCGCGTCCGCTGAACATCGTCAGCAAGCCGACCACGGGCCCTTCACGCTTCCCTGACTTCCTCGATATTGTGCGTCGTCAGCTCAAAACCGAATACCAAGAAGCAGATTTGACCAACCAAGGCTTACGCATCTTTACCACCTTGGACCCTTTGGCACAAACACGCGTGCAAGCCAGCTTTAGACAGTCTGTCGGCAACTTGGCCAATGCCAATCCGAAGCGTCTCAAAGATTTACAAGGTGCGGTACTGGTCAGCCATCCTGAAAATGGTGAATTGGTGGCTGCGGTCGGTTCAACCCAGGACTTTACTGGCTTTAACCGTGCCATTGATGCTAAACGTCAAGTCGGCTCGCTGCTTAAACCGATTATTTATCTCAATGCGATTGAATCTGGACGTTATAACTGGGCCTCGAAGATCGAAGATACCCCGATCAGCATCCCGATGGCGGATAACAAATCCTGGACCCCGAAAAACTACAGTGGTACCAGCTATGGCAGTGTGCCAATGGCACAGGCCTTAGCCAACTCCTATAACCTGTCTGCGGTGCATCTCGGTCAAGAGTTTGGCGTGTCCAGTTTTAGTAATCATCTGAGTAAGTTTGGCGTGACCTCAAACATCCCGAACTACCCTTCGATCTTCTTGGGTGCCGTCGATATGTCACCGATGGAAGTCATGAGTATTTATGGCAACTTCGCGACTGGTGGTTTTAAATACCCAATCAAATCCATTCGCTCGGTGGTGGATGCCAAAGGTGCTGTACTGGATCGCTATAGCCTGAATGTACAGCAAACCATCGAACCTTCAGCAGCCTATATCCTAAACTACGGTCTACAACAAGTGATGGCTTCGGGTACTGGTCGTTCTGCCTATAACAGCTTGCCGTCGAACTTAAAATTGGCAGGAAAATCCGGCACCACCAATGACACCCGTGACTCATGGTTTGCAGGTTACTCAGGCAACTATGTGACGGTGGTCTGGCTGGGTCTAGATGACAACAAAGTCACTGGACTGACCGGTTCGAGCGGTGCATTGCCAGTCTGGACCAATGTCATGAAACAGTTACGCCAAAAACCGGTCAACTTAAGACAGACTGACGATGTGCAATGGCATTGGATCGATACCGCCAGTGGTGACCTGTCTGCACAAGGCTGTGAAGGCGCGATGTATATTCCGATTACACGTTTCAATGTGCCAAGCCGTGCCACCCCATGTGGTTTCCCGCATTATCAAGTTCAACCTGAATATATTCCAGACGCTGAAAACACGCCGCCGCCAGCGGTCGAATCAGATGACACCCTGGGTCAATATATTCGTGAAAATGAAAACTTGATGCAGCAAGATCTCTCTCACAACACCCCACGTAATCAGACGGAACGCAATGACTATTACTACAACTAATTCTATGGCCGATATAGCATTACGACAGTTCAAGCGCTTTAGCTTGTGTAGCGTACTGTTGGCGATGGTCGGTTGTCAGATGTTGCCACCCACAACGCCTGAACCGACCACAGCACCGAAAAAACCAAGCAGCAGCAAAGATGCCAGCACGCCAGATGGCATCAAAATCACGCCCTATGAGCGTGATGAGATCAAGCGTGAACCGCTGCAAGTGGTGGTTCCCAAGCAACACGCACAGCAGCAAAAGTTTGATGATGGTCAGCAGTTGCCTGCTTTTAAGCAGTTGATTCAGCAAACCCAACAGGCCTTTGCCCAAGGCAATTGGAACGAGGCAGAAAAGTTTGCCATGCAGGCCCAACGTTTGGCACCTCAATCCGCTGAGACTTATCTCTATCTGGCCTTGGTGGCCAACCATAAACAGCAACCTGCCAATGCCGAATCCTTGGCACGGCGTGGTCTGAGCTATGCGCAATCCACGGCGATGAAGAAACAACTCTGGCAAGCCATCCTCAAAGCTGCACAGCAGCAAAACAATGCACGAAGCCTCCAAGAGGCACAGCAGAAACTCAAAGCGCTTTAACCCTACCCGCGCATCCAAGCAAAAGCCATCAGCGCATGTTGAGATTGACATGCGCTGATGGCTTTTTTGTTTTTGCTAAAAGCTAAAAGCAGCTTAAAAGCGCCGTATCCCCGCCACGCCATAGCCCGCGTGCTGCTGCGCACAATCTAAATCTTCAGGGCCCAGCCCACCGAGTGCATAGACTGGGACTTGGCTGTGCTGCGCTAACTGTGCAAACCCTGCCCAACCGATGCCCTGTTGTTCTGGATGGGTCGCTGTCGCCAGTACTGGACTCAAAATGATCGCCTCCACCCCCATCGCCTGTGCATGTAACACAGCACTGAGGTCATGACAGGCGGCAATACAACGCTTGCCTGGGGGGAGCTCAGCCTGACTTTTGAGCTGCATCAATTGCTGTTGTTTGAGATGGATGCTGCCGATCAAATCACGCTGCGCTGGATCGAGTTGCTGCCAAACGGCGATATTCAGTATCAAGGCTTGGCACTGTGCAGGCGTCGCCGCATTCAATCGAGTCAGATCATGCTGCTGGATCTGGCTCGGCTCAATTCGCCAATACAAGGCAGTGTCAGCGGCGAGCTGATTCAGTTCAGCAAGTTGCGTGGAAATCTTCAGGTAATGTGGCCAATATAGGCGCTGTAGCATCGCCTGATTGGCTTTGGGAAAATGCAGTTGGGTCAGTTCAGTACGAGTTTTCCATCTCCAATTCGGATTAATCTGGGCACAATCTTCAGCTTTGAGCGTCGTATAAAAGACCTCCAAACACAGATCTAGATCTGGATATTGATGCTCGATACGATCAAATACATGCCAGTCTGCAATATCAATTCCGACTTCCTCATAGACTTCACGGCGACAGGCCGCAAGCGCTGACTCACCGGCCTCAACTTTACCGCCGGGAAATTCATCACGATTGCCCTGATGTTGTTCGGCATGCCGCCATCCCACCAAAACACGCGATTGATGCATGAGCAGCCCAATCGCCACATGAACCTTTGCTGTAGACATGATTTATAAATCTCAGATTTTTGACGTTTGATAGAGTTTAATCGGCTGTGTCGACATTGCAGCAAAAAATTATGGTTCAACCCAAGTTATTTTGAATTTTAGAAGAAATTATTTAAATTTCCGTTGACAGGTCTATTCGATAATGATTATCATTTAATTAGATCAAAACACCACGGAGTTACACCATGAACGCACCATTTAGCTTATTCACACGTCACCATGAATCTACTCATTCGTTGCCGATGCTGCATTCAAACAACTTATTCGCTTTAGGCAGAGAAATTCGCATTATGCATGCTGGAGAAGAATACCGCCTACGCTTGACCCGCAACAACCGCCTGATTCTGACCAAATAACTCCAATAACAACAAGTCCTCCTGTTATTGCGAGACAAAACAACAAACGTGGAAACAGCAGTATGATCTCAGCCCATACTGCTTTTTTTTGTCTATGCGTTGAGGGTTGTTGATCTTTGCTCGATGCCTATCACAGTTACCCAGATCTAAACATCAGATCCACCTGTAAGCCACCAAGTTCAGCGCGCTGAAACTGGATCTCGCCTTGATGTAATTCCATGATCTTATTACAAATAGAAAGGCCCAGTCCTGAACCCGGGGTCTGACTGCCCAAGGCCCGATAAAACCGCTCACCCATGCGTGCTAACACCTCAGCTGTGAGTTGCTGGCCATCATCTTGGATTTGAAAATAGATCTGCTGTTGCTCCGCTCGAAGTTGAATCCAAATCTGTCCCTCAGGCTCAGTATAGGCGATGGCATTGTCGATTAAATTGCGGATGCAGATAAAGATTAACTCTCGATTGGCAATACAGTCATCGCCATGCGCAGCTTCGGATTGAACAGCGCCAGCGGCATAGCTCGGGAGCAGTTCGATGCGCAAGTGTTTCTTGCGCGCAAAGGGCTCCAGTGAAGCCAACACTTCATTAACCAAGGCCGCAAAATTAAAGCCTTGTTTCGGTAAGGCATGCAATGCCGTTGGATCTAAGCGTGCCAAGAGCAATAAGTTTTCCAAAATGCGTGTACCCCGATTGACATCCTCTTGAATACTCACCAAATCTTCAGACAATCCTGTAGCCGACTGCGCATACTTACGTTGCAGCACTTGCAGTCGCATCTTGATCGCCGACAAGGGTGAACGCAATTCATGCGATGCG